>JBDSOC010000269.1:0-16884 GCA_039915085.1 Chitinophagaceae bacterium | reverse complement strand
GATAAGAAATTAAAACATACTTATGGGTTGGCTGCTCATATTGTTTTTTGTTGTGCCCGCCATTATTTTCAGGCGGTATACGGCACTCAAAGGATTTTCTTTTACCGTAATGATTTTTGCAGCGGTTAGCCTGGCTATGTATTACCCTCAACATTTTCACTATCTGGTCAGGGGAAAAGTAAAATGATCCGATAAAATTATGCCGCTCATTTGGATGCCCGGTATTGCACTGATAATACATATTACAACGGCCGGGCATGACAGCCTCATGAAAGTTGGCCTGCTGCTGGTGCTGGCATTATTCATCCATAACGTGGTTGGCTACACGCTGGGCTACTGGTCGGGGCGGTTATTAAAATTTTCTGAAAAAGTTGTCGTACCATTTCACTGGAAGCCGGTATGCAAAATAGCGGACTGGCTTCAGGGCTTGCGCTGCTGATGGGCGGACTGGCGCCGGCCATCTTCGGGCCATTCAATGAATGTAACAGGTTCCTCGCTGGCAGGCATGGTAAGATGCCGGATGGGGAAATACCTGAGAGTTGCCAGACGTAATGCGAGAGCCTTTTGCAGCGATCCACGCAGGATATTGACGTCTCAGGTTTCACGGTAAGCCCGTGACCAGAAAAATAAGAAAACATGAATTATTACATCGGCATCGATATTGGTACTACTTCTACAAAGGCAGTGGCGTTTTCAGACAACGGAGACGTTATTTCCAAAGACGAAATTGCCTACCCAATTATTCACCCTTACGCCAGTTACAGCGAACAAAACCCCAATGAGATTTTTGAAGCTGTTGTCAATAGTATTGGAAAAATTTCGGAGACGCTTAATAAAAACACGCCGCTATTAATCAGTTTTAGCGCGGCAATGCACAGTGTGCTGGCGGTTGATGAATCGGGTAAGCCACTAACCAATTGTATTATATGGGCCGATAACCGGGCCAGTGATATCGCCGTGCAATTGCGCGAAATAAAAACAGGCAATGTCTTCTACCACAAAACAGGTGTTCCCATTCATGCCATGTCGCCTTTCTGTAAATTGTTATGGCTAAAAGAAAACGAACCGGGAATTTTTTCGGCAGCTGCAAAATTTATTGGAATAAAAGAGTATGTTTTCTTCCGGCTCTTTGGTAAATACATCGTGGATACTTCGGTGGCATCCGCTACTGGTTTTTTAAATATACACAACCTGCAGTGGGATGCAGCCATTCTTGATTATTCAGGCATCCATGAGTCGCAACTTTCTTCAGTAACAGACACGCAGCACAAAGAATATTTACAACCCGGCAGTCATTATTATAAAGATATGCGGTTAAAACATGTACTGCAATCCGCTTTTATTATTGGCAGCAGTGATGGTGCCCTGGCCAATCTTGGCAGCGGGGCTGTCGGAAAAAATTCAATGGCCGTAAGCATTGGTACCAGCTGTGCGGTAAGAATGGTAACCGCTGAAGTATATACTGACGAACACATGCGTACGTTTTGCTATCACCTGGCGAATAGCAATTATATTATTGGTGGTGCAAGTAATAATGGTGCAGTCATTTTACAATGGTTTAAAGATGATGTGCTGGAAACAACAGCAACGCATGAAGAACTTTTTCAGCAAGCCGGAGCAATAGCAGCGGGCAGCAATGGATTGATTTTTATACCCTATGTATTGGGAGAAAGGGCGCCTGTATGGAACTCAGAGGCAAACGGTGTTTTCTTTGGTCTTAATATTGCACACAAAAGGGCACATTTTGTAAGGGCTGTCATGGAGGGTATTGTTTTCAACATGTACAGCATTGGTAAAATATTAATGGAAAAAAGAAAGGTGACGGAAATACACGCAACAGGCGGCTTTACAAAAAGCCCGCTTTGGATACAGGTATTGTGCGATATGTTTAACTGTACTGTATTGGTTTCCGGCGCGGTGGAGAGCTCAGCATTTGGCGCTGTAAAATTGGGTATGGACGCATTGGGAATTGAAAAAAAGTGGACACCCAAAATGACCGAAAGATATGAGCCCGATGCCCTGCAGCACCAGGTTTACCTGCACCAGTTTAAGAAATTTGAACGCATATACGAAATGCTGAAAACGGAAATGGACAACAGCGAAACGTATGCTGCCCATGAAGTTTTTAATAATTAAAATATACCGCTCAGTACCAAACTCTCTCCTTAAATAGCCTGCAACTTATTTACACAAGTATTCCGTACGACCAGATATTCTTAAGAAAACGCCTTCAATCCCTTTCTGACAACTTGTCACCATGACTGGTTTTTGCCTATCTTTGCCGTCCAAAAAGTAAACAGTGATGCAAGATTTGGTTAGCAATAAAATTCATGATGAAAGCAGGCAGGGTGAAGCCTTTGCACATGGTGTACATATCCCTGGCGTATACAAAAAACTTTTTTATATAGAAAGCTACGGCTGCGCGATGAATTTTGCCGACAGTGAAGTGGTGGCATCTATCCTGAATGAAAACGGTTTTGGCGCTACCCGCAATGTGGAAGACGCTGATCTTATATTTATCAATACCTGCTCCATCCGCGAAAAAGCAGAACAAACCGTCAGGAAAAGACTTACTGAATTCAGGAAATTAAAGAAACAGCGCCCGGGTATGCTGGTAGGTGTATTGGGTTGTATGGCAGAAAGGCTCAAATCCCGGTTCCTGGAAGAAGAAAAACTGGTTGATATGGTAGTGGGGCCAGATGCGTACAGAACCCTGCCGGGACTGGTAGAGGAAGCAGAAACAGGGCAAAAAGCCGTGAACGTATTGCTTAGCCGCGATGAAACTTATGCTGATATAGCACCTGTCCGTTTAAACAGCAATGGTATTACTGCTTTTGTAAGCATTATGCGGGGCTGTAATAATATGTGCTCCTTTTGCGTGGTACCATTCACGAGAGGGAGGGAAAGAAGCCGCGATCTTTATTCTATTATTAAAGAATGCGAGGATTTATTTAACAAAGGATACAAAGAAGTTACCCTCCTGGGACAAAATGTAGATAGTTATTACTGGATGGATGAAACATCCGGCAGCCCGGTAACTTTTGCGTTGTTATTGGAAAAAGTGGCGCAGGTATCTCCCCTGCTGCGCGTACGTTTTAGTACCTCACACCCCAAGGATATTACGGATGAAGTATTGTATACCATTGCTAAATATGAAAATATCTGTAATTATATTCATCTTCCGGTACAAAGTGGCAGCACGCGTATTTTGCAGCTGATGAACCGCACCTACACCCGTGAATGGTATATTGCCAAAATAAAACGCATTAAAGAAATATTGCCGGATTGTGGTTTGTCTACCGATATTATAGCCGGATTTTGCACAGAAACGGAGGAAGACCACCAGGCTACTTTAACCCTGTTTGATTATTGCAAATATGATCTTGCTTACATGTATTATTACAGCGAACGCCCGGGTACGCTTGCTGCACGCCGTTATACGGATGACATACCGGAAGATGTGAAGAAAAGAAGACTGCAGGAAATTATAGACCTGCACCGCATTCATTCATTGCAAAGCATGCAGCGCGATGTGGGTAAAACTTTTAAAGTATTAATTGAACGGGTTTCAAAAAAAAGTGAATATCATTGGGCAGGCAGAAATGATCAGAATAAAGTATTGGTTTTTCCAAAAGAACAATACAACTTAAAAGAAGGTGATTATGTCACGGTAAAAGTGGATGAATGTACAGCAGGTACGCTGTTGGGGAAAATAATAATGTAACCGGTACAAAAATTTCTGATTGAATGATTGCGGAATTTGGTGATTTAACGAACGCTGGAATTCCAATTCAGTATAGAGAAAATAAAAATGAAAGGTTGCTGAAATAAAAGAAATCACCAGGTCTCAAAATCAGCAACCACTAAATGGCTTAGTTAAACGAATCGAGTTATGGAATTACAATCATTAAAAAACAGGTTTGGTATTATAGGCAATTCGCCGGCACTTAATTACGCACTTAATGTAGCCGCACAGGTAGCCAATACAGATTTGAGTGTACTGATCAATGGTGAAAGCGGTGTGGGCAAGGAATCTTTTTCACTGATTATTCATGCATTGTCTGCAAGAAAACACAATCCTTTTATTGCAGTCAATTGCGGCGCCATTCCGGAGGGTACGATTGATTCGGAATTGTTTGGCCATGAAAAAGGATCTTTTACCGGCGCGGTGGACAGCCGCAAAGGATATTTTGAAACGGTTAACGGCGGTACCATTTTTCTTGATGAAATTGGTGAAATGCCATTGGGTACGCAGGCGCGTTTATTGCGCGTACTGGAAAGCGGTGAATTTATACGCGTAGGTTCCAGCAAAGTGCAAAAAACAGATGTAAGGGTGATTGCTGCCAGCAATAAGGATTTGCTTGAGTTTACACAAAAAGGGAAATTCAGGGAAGATCTTTATTACCGGCTGAATACAGTGCCGATACGTGTGCCTGCATTAAGGGATCGCAAAGAAGATATTATTTTTCTTTTCCGCAAGTTTGTGGTTGATTTTGCGGAGCGTTACAAAACAACGCCTGTTCAGCTGGATGATGAGGCGAAAAATCTGTTAAATAATTATACATGGCCGGGTAATGTAAGGGAATTGAAGAATATTGCGGAGCAGTTATCAGTATTATCAGAAGAGAAATTGATCAATGCTGTTGCAATGCGTAAATTTTTACCGGATCACAGCAATAATCGCCTGCCGGTATTGGCATCGCCCAGAGGTAACAGTACAAATGGGGAGTTTGCAAATGAGCGTGAGATGCTGTACAAGCTTTTCTTCGATATGAAAAAAGATGTTACAGAATTAAAAAGGATGTTTGTTGACATATTGCAGAACCCGGCCAACGCCGCCACTGCTGCAAAATTTGCCAATGAATCATTGCTCCGGGATCATAATTCCGTAAATGAATTAGCGGCACAGGTAATACAACCTTCATTTATACAAACAGCCCCGCCGCAAAACGGCCAGCCTGTATTAATGAATAATGACCAAATACACAATCATGAAGAAGTAGAAGAATCGCTCAATATAATGGATAAGGAAAAAGAGCTTATTATAAAGGCACTGAAAAAACACAGGGGTAAAAGAAAGGATGCTTCACTGGATTTAGGCATCAGCGAAAGAACTTTGTACCGGAAGCTGAAAGAATATGATATTGATGAATGACGTTGAATACAGATGACACGGATTTGACAGATTTTACACGGATTTTTATTCTGAGAAGCAGCAATATCAATTTACATCTTAGTAACAATTTTTTTTGATATTGAATTTATTTTGTCACAGCCAGTTTCTTTTTAATCACAGTCATTTGAGTTCTGTTTTAACCTGAATAATAAATTAAATATGGTAGCAGCTAAAAAATATATCCTTTTACTATCTGCTTTCGCCATTTCTTTACTGGCTGGTGGTTGTCTTCATTATACCATGAAAGAATCATCTATACCCAAAGAAATAAAAACCATCCGCATTAATTTTATTGAAAACAGGGCAAGGTATGTAAACCCGCAGCTTAGTCCGCAACTGACAGATAAATTAAGGCAGAAAATTAATAACCAGACCAACAGAACACTGGTGCAAAGTGAGAATGCCGATTACGACATCAGTGGCACCATTACAGATTATTCATTTACTACAGCCGCCATTGCAGATAACAAATCTGCTACCAACCGTTTAAATATAACAGTTCATATTAAATTAATAAACCGGCTGGATGATAAACAAAACAAAGACGAAGACATAACCCGAAGTTTTGATTTCGATGCAAATGTAAGTGTGCAGCAGGCTGAGTCACAATTAAACACAAGCATTATCCAGAATCTTAGTGATGAAATTTTCAACCGTCTTTTTTCTAACTGGTAATTTGCAAGTATATTGCTGAATATAAATATGCAGGCATCATTCGATAATATCGTTCAGCACCTCTTTCATCAGCCATCACTGCATTCCGTAACCGTAGATGAGCTGGAAAACATGGCACAGCAGCACCCTTATTTTGCAGCTGCACATTTTTTATTGTTGAAAAAAATGCAGGATACTGATCATCCTCAATTCAACACACAATTGCACAAAACAACACTTTATTTTAATAATCCCCTTTGGTTGCAATTTTTGCTACAGCCTGAATCTGCAGCTAATTTTACTATTTCGGAAACATCACCATTTATTACAAATGAAACAGCCGCCGCTGAAGAGATTGACACTGAAAATGCACCAGTTGCCGAAGAAGGTAATCAAACAATAAACCAGGCACCCGCAATTACAGAACCAGATCTGAATACGGAAGCAAGCACTGAAACTGAAGTGCAGTCTTTAGCTGATTCGGATGTTCCTGTTGTACATGCTGGAATAATGGATGTTATAAAAGAATTATTCAATGAACCCGGTGATTTGTCTCAGCAGTCCAACAGCGAAGAGATAAATAAAAATGAACATAAAGAAATAACCGCCGGATTTATAGAAGATGAAGCGCAGGCGGCAGCAATTGCGGAATCACCTGTTGAAAATGTTCAGCCGGATAATAATATTATAACCACCGTTCCGGATGAAAGAATAAAGGTTGAAACGGAAATGACTGGAATAGCAGTTTCCGAACCTGTTACAGAAGAGAATAATAATGGGTTATTCAATGAAGAATTTTCAACAGGTCTTAGTGACTCAACTGAGAAAAATAACGAGGTTGCCAGTCAGCCAATCCAGGAAATACCTGCACAAAATTCAGAAGAAACGGTTGAGGGTGAAAACGAAACGACTGATATAATATTACCAGGACCCGTTACAGAAGAAAATGATACCGTTCCTGCTCAACCAGCATTTACAGTGCCGTTTGCAGAAATGGCAAATGACAACGATACTGCCACTCTTCAACCCATAGATGTAACTGAAAACGCTGGCGGGGCAGCCGATCCCGGGTCATCTGTAACGGCAATCAGTAAAGAAGAAAAACCTTTATTTAGAACAATTATAGAAACGCCCGCGGCCAAAGGCGATTTATTATTTGAGCCCTATCACACGGTTGATTATTTTGCCAGTCAGGGAATAAAACTGAGTAAAATTGAAGCTGATTCAAAAGATAAACTGGGCAGGCAGCTTAAAAGTTTTACGGAATGGCTCAAAAGCATGAAAAAGCTGCCGCAGGTTTCTATTGATAAAATATTGTCTGAAAATGAGGAGTCAAAGGTGGTAGCAGATGCCACCCACTCAATAGAAAATAAAGAAGTAATTACTGAGGCCATGGCAGAAGTATTTGAAAAACAGGGGCTGACGGAAAAAGCGGCTGATGTGTACCGGAAATTAAGTTTGCTTAATCCCGGTAAATCAGCTTATTTTGCAGCCAAAATTGAAGGTTTAAAACAATAATTTTTATGGTAATCTTATTTGTGGTGTTGATAGTGCTGGCCTGTTTAATACTGGGCTTTATTGTGTTGGTACAAAATCCTAAAGGCGGTGGACTTTCCGGCAGTATTGCTGGATTTAGCAACCAGTTCATGGGTGTAAAACAAACAAATGATGTACTGGAAAAAGGCACCTGGATATTCGCTATTATTATAGCCCTGCTTTGCTTGTTTTCGGCTGCATTTATACCAAAGGGCGCAACTGGCTCTAACCTGGTAAATGAACTGGATACAAAGCCAAAAACTACGCAAAGCGCACCTGCACAGCAGCAACAACCCATTACACCTGCTCCTGCACCTAAAAAATAATTTATAGCATATATTTTTACAGCCCTGTCTTTATAAGACGGGGTTTTTTATTATTTTGGGTGAACGTGAAGCAGGTTATGTGCCGCAGGCGATGGTTAGCGATATCTGGCACATTCCGCATAAATGGTTCGGTAAAACGTTTTATAAATATCCTTGTATGAAAAAAGCAATACTCTTTATATTATTGATTGCCATGGTTGCAGCCGCCTGGTTTGCATGGAAATTTTTTGGTCCGGCTACCGCTTTTGAAGGCAAAAATTATTACCTGCATATTAAAACAGGAAGCACCTACCAGGATGTAAAAAATACACTGGAAAAAGACCAGGTAATCAGCAGTCCTGCTTTTTTTGAGATTGTTGCCAATAAAGTTGAGTATCCACAAAAAGTAAAAGCAGGCAGGTACAATATAAAAAAAGGAATGGACCTGGTAAATATTGTGCGCATGCTAAAAAACGGGCAGCAGGATCCGGTAAACCTTGTCATTACCAAACTAAGGACCAAAGAAGATTTAGCTTCTATGGTAGGACGAAAATTTGAATGTGATTCTGTTGCTTTTATGGCTTATCTCAACAATACAGATTCTTTAAAGCAATTTGATCTCGACAGCAATACGGTTATGACAGCGGTATTTCCCAACACCTATACGTACTTTTGGAATACTACTCCTTCAAAAATATTTGCCAAACTGCGAAGCAATTATGAAACATTCTGGACACCGGCACGCATCAGCCACGCAAAAGAGCATGGATTAAACCAGCAAACTGCTTATACCCTTGCTTCTATCGTAGAAGAAGAAACAGTAAAAAAAGACGATAAAGGAAAAATTGCCAGTGTTTACCTGAACCGCATAGCAAAGGGAATGCGCCTGTCGGCAGATCCTACTGTAAAATTTGCACTGCGGCAATTTGGATTAAAACGTATTTATGAAAAGCACCTGGCAGTAGAATCGCCTTATAATACTTATAAAAATTTTGGTTTGCCCCCAGGCCCCATCTGCACTCCCACTTCTCAAACAATTGATTCTGTTATTACATCGCCTAAAACCAATTACCTGTATTTTGTTGCCAAAGCCAACCTGGATGGCTATTCAAATTTTGCAGAGACCTATCCGGAACATTTAAAATATGCAAAGGAATACCAGCAGGCGCTCGATAAAATAATGCTGCAAAAGCAACCTGCAAGCGATAATTTAGCTCATTAACTTAATGACAAAACTACAGCGGATCATATATAACTCGGCAGTTTTTCGCTTTCTGCAAAACAGGAGCAAGAAAATTATTTTGCCTGGTTTCAGCGGGGTGCCCTTGTATGATGTAACTAATTTTTTTGTGCGCCAGATAAAAAAAACCAGTCTTACAGAAAGAGCCGCTGCCGTATCCTATAATTTTATCATGGCAATCCCTCCTATCTGCCTTTTCCTTTTTACATTAATACCACACCTTCCATTTATAAAAAAAAGAGCGCTGGAGTTTCAGGTAAATAAACTGATTACTGATATAATACCTGCGAAAGAGCACAATAAAAACCTGATAAGTTTTGTAAACGGTTTTTTGGAACATCCGAGAATAGGACTGCTTTCTTTCGGTTTTATATTGCTGTTATTTTTTGGTTCCAATGGTATGATGGGTATTATGCGGTCCTTCAATAAAAATTATATGGGCGCCAAACAAAGAAAGGGCTTAAGAAAAAGATGGATTGCTATAGGGCTTACCTTATTGATCATGTCACTCTTGCTGGCCTGTATTTTATTGCTTGTCATGCAGGGTGTGGTATTAAAATGGCTGGGTATTACCAATGTGAATGTAAGAACGGTTATAGACTGGTTGCGATGGGTACTTATCATCAGTCTTATATTTTATTCGATAGCGTTTATATACAAATACGCACCCGATATAAATAAAAAATGGAGGCTGGTATCGCCGGGCTCTATTCTCGCTACTTCTTTAAGCATTGCCGGCACGGTTGGGTTTTCACTTTTTGTAAATAATTTTGGCAGGTATGATGCCTTGTATGGGTCTATAGGAACTGTTATTGTAATCATGAGTTTGATTTATATTAATTCGCTTATTTTGCTGGTTGGCTATGAACTGAATGTCAGTATCCATTCGCTGCAGATAACAGCAGACGATCGGGAACCGGGGGCTGCAAGCCAAAAACCAGGACCAGAAAACCAGAAACCGGAACTCAGAAGTCAGAAGATTTCCGGGCGTTAGGCTGCTCAGGCATCGATTGCCAAACATCTATTTGAGGCTTTTGATTGTCTTACTTAAAACACTGCTGTATGAAAAAAACTTTGCTTCTTTGCCTGGTAACTATGGTGGTGGTTACAGCATTTACAATCGTGTCGGAGGGTTTACCTATTGGTTCTGACATACCCAAAGCAGATATTAAAATGAAAGATGTAAGCGGGGCGCTGATTTCGCTGAAAGAAGCCCGTACTGCGAATGGCCTGCTGCTTATGTTCAGCTGCAATACCTGTCCGTATGTAATAAAAAATCAAGGCCGGACCAAAGCTATTTGCGCATTTGCAAAAGAGAAAGAACTGGGTGTAATTATTTTAAATGCCAATGAAGGCGGCCGTAACAACGGTGAGTCGCTGGCAGATATGCAATCGTATGCCAGGCAGCAATCGTATAACTGGTATTATGCGCTCGACAGTGATAATGTACTGGCAGATGCTTTCGGTGCAACCCGTACGCCTGAATGTTTTTTATTTGATAAAAATGGCAAGCTGGTATACCATGGCGCCATTGACGACAGTCCCGCTGACATTACCCAGATAAAACGAAATCACCTGAAACAAGCCATTACAGAAATGACACAAGGCACGGATATAGGCGTGAAAGAATCGCGTTCGGTAGGTTGTTCAATAAGAAGGAAAGGCACATAGAAAGAGGCAGTTAGCTATAGTTGTAAGCTGAGGTGCAAGTGGTATCCCACGTCTTTATCGCTAACGTCTGGCCGCTAACAGCTTTCCTTCTACCAGCCCTTTCAAATTACTTTCAAACTGCCGCGGCGACATACCCGCTTCATAAAATTTCCGGTATTGTTTTTTATTATTTATCATTAGCGTAGAAGGAATTGCGCCACTCCATTTTGCATCAATCAAAGGGCAAAATACATCCGCGTTGGATTCATTCAACCAGACAATAGGAACATCATATTTTCTTTTCGTAGCAAAAGATTCAATTCTTTGCGGATAATAGGATTTGATATCCAGGCTCACCAACAATAATTCCACATCAGTTTTATATTTTTCTTTTATGGTTGAAATGAAATAAGGTATTTCTTCATTGCAAGACCCGCACCAGGTGGCCCAGAAACTAACCACCAGCGGTTTTTCACTTTTAGCAATATAAACGTTGAGCTCTTCCGCAGTCATTTTTTTTATTTGCTGTGTAAATGCAAAAAAATGTGTTACTAATAAAAAAAACAACAAATAATATTTTTTCATGCCTAAAGTTTTATCCATTTATGAATCCCCACTCATGCAGCAAATTATTGTACCGTTCCCTGCCTAATCCGCTGGTTTCAAAATGCCCGGCCAGTGTTTTCTGCCGCATGGCTTCATATACCGTAACAGCACAGGCCACAGAAATATTCAAAGATTTTATAATGCCTACCTGGGGAATAATAAAATTGCCATCTGCCAGCGCCCTTATTTCCTCACTTACCCCGTCATGCTCATTACCAAATACCAGGGCAATGGATTGCGTAAAATCAATATTATGCAAAGAAATGGCATCGCTGCCCAGGTGAGTAGTTAAAATCAGGTTGTAATTACGCCTTAGTTCAGCAAAACATTCATTTGCATCTGTAAACTGGTGAATACTGAGCCATTTGGCTGCGCTGGAAGAGCTTTTCCGCCCGAATTTTTTGTGCCTGGCTATTTTAGTATTGAGCACATAGATATCCTGGATACCTACTGCATCGCAGGTGCGCATGACCGCCGAAATATTATGTGGATCAAACACATTCTCCAGCACAACAGTAATATTGTTTTGCCGTTTATTAAGTACGGAGAGTAACCGCTCCTGTCTTTCTGGCGTCATATTTGCTTTCCGTGATTTTTATTTGATAAAATAATGATTAAAACTATTGTATTTTTTTTAAAAACAACCCCTGATCAGCGTACCCAAAACAAACTGTAACATTTACATATCCAAAGAAAAAACCATGCTTAAGAAAATTGTCAGAATCATACTTATTTTTTTACTGGTATTAGTGGGCGTTGCTTTCGCCGCACCTTTTATTTTTAAGGATAAAATAGCCGCGCTGGTTAAAACAGAAATTAATAATAACCTGGATGCCAAAGTTGATTTTGCTGCAGTTGATATCTCCTTTTTCCGTCATTTCCCCAAAGTAGCACTTGGATTGAAAAATATGCAGGTAACCGGTATTAATGAATTTGCTGCAGACACTTTATTTGCCGCAGAGAATATTGATGTAGCCGTTAATATAATGAGTGTAATAAAAGGCGGCGGATACAAAGTGTATTCAATTACTGTTGATAAACCGCGCATACACGCCATCGTTGCAAAAGATGGAAAAGCCAACTGGAGTATAGTAAAACCAGACACCGCCGCAGTAAGCGCTCCTGCAGAACAAAAGCCCTTTCAGCTGAACCTGGAATCTTATGCAATTAACAATGGTTATATAAAATATGATGATGCTGTCAGTAACATGAGCAGTGAAATTACCGGGCTGAATCACAGTGGAAGCGGCGATTTTACATCCGATCTTTTCATACTTCGTACAAAAACAAGTGCGGATGCAGTTAGCTTCAATTATGGCAATATTCCTTACCTGTCAAAAACAAAAACAACAGTTGATGCAGATATCCAGGTAGACAATAAAACAAATAAATACAGTTTTAAAACAGATAAAGTAGCATTGAATGATTTAAAACTGAGTACGGAAGGATTCTTTCAACTGGTGAATGACAGTGTATACAATATGGATATTAAATACGATGCCCCTTCTACTGATTTCAAAAATATACTGTCACTGATACCGGTAATTTACCAGAAAGATTTTGCCAGCGTTAAGACCAGTGGTAAAGCGCTGTTTAATGGTTTTGTAAAAGGTACGTACAGCAGCAAACAAATTCCTGCCTACAACCTGAACCTTGCCGTAAAAGATGGATTTTTTCAATATCCTGATTTACCCAAACCGTTAAAAAACATTAATTTCTCTGTAAAAGTAGATAACCCCGATGGCATAACCGATCATACCGTTGTAAACATTCCGCAGGGGCATATTGAAATGGACAACGATCCTTTTGATTTCCGCCTGCTGGTAAAAACGCCGGTAAGCGATATGTTTGTTGACGGTGCTGCTAAAGGAAAGCTTGATCTGTCAAAAGTGGCACAACTGGTAAAACTGGAAGCTGGTACAAAATTATCCGGCTTATTAAATGCCGATGTAAGCGTCAGTGGAAATATGAGCGCTGTTGAAAAAAAACAGTATGAAAAATTTAATGCGGCAGGTACCGTTAACCTGAGTAATTTCTTTTATGCTTCCAAAGCTTATCCCGATGGCGTAAAACTAAATACATTGCTGGCAAGTTTTAATCCGCAGAATGTAACACTGAGTGATTTGTCGGGCCAGTACATGAAAACGAATTTCACTGCAAACGGATCAATAGATAATTTGCTTCCTTATATATTACAAAATCAGTCTTTAACCGGTTTGATGAATATAAAAGCAGACCAGATGAACCTTAACGACTGGATGGGAACTCCTGCGGACACTACTGCAAAAACTACTGCAGCGTCTGCACCATTTGCAGTGCCTGCCAACCTTAATTTTACTATAAATGCCGGCGTTGGTAAAGTTCACTATGATAAAATAGATATGCAGGATCTTTCCGGTTCGCTGATAATAAAAGATGAAACGGTTAAGATGGAAAATATTAAAACCAGCCTGCTGGATGGTACGATGAACCTGAACGGTTCTTATTCTACCAAAACAGATAAAAAAAAACCCGGCATCAGTTTGAACTATGATGTAAAAGGTTTTGATGTAGAAAAAACATTCAATGCATTTAATACGGTACAAAAATTAATGCCAGTCGGAAAATTTCTTTCCGGTAAACTGAATTCACAACTAAGCTTTACCGGTAAGTTGGGTGATGATATGATGCCGGATCTCAACTCACTTACAGGCAATGGTAATTTATTACTGATTCAGGGGTTTCTTAAAAAATTTGCGCCTGTAGAAAAATTAGCGTCGCTGCTGAACATAAAGGAGCTTGAATCTTTTTCTTTAAATGATGTAAAAAACTATATTGAGTTTGCCAACGGCAAGGTAATAGTGAAGCCGTTTAAAGTGAAAGTAAAAGATATTGATATGGAGATTGGCGGCATGCATGGTTTTGATCAGTCGATCGATTATCTTATTAATATGAAAGTGCCGCGCGCCCTGATGGGCGATAAAGGCAATGCGTATATAAACGGTTTGATAAGCCAGGTAAACAATAAAGGGGTGCCACTTAAATTGGGTGATTTTATAAACCTGAAAATAAATATGGGTGGCAGCATTACCAACCCGGTTTTAAAAACAGATCTCAAACAGGCTGGCAGTTCACTTGCGGATGATTTAAAACAACAGGCTACCGATTTTGCAAAAGCTAAAATAGACAGTACCAAAAAAGCTGTAACCAGTGCAGTAAAGGATACGATAGCTTCGTTGAAAAAACAGGCAGTACAAACAGCCGGGGAAGAATTAAAAAAACAATTGTTTGGAAAAAGTGATACCAGCAAAGCGGCCACTACAGACGGAAAAAAGAATATACAGGAATCTGCCAAGGGCTTACTTCAAAACCTGAGTCCATTTGGAAAAAAGAAGAAAGCAGCGCAGGATTCTGTACAGCACCAGTAAAATTATTGATTGTCAGATTATATATTTTTTCCGGGGCAGTAACCAGGCTGCCTTTTAAAATCCCGAATCATTTATTTTGCCTTCTAGGGGATTTTTGGTTAATAAAATCAAAAACTACCCCTATAATGGTATATTTTTTATAATATATTTGCTATAGGTTTGTTCAGATACACATTTACACCTACCTGACTGCAATATCCCATAATAAACACCCCTCTCCGGCGAACGCTTTCCTGTACAATTAATCAAAATTTCCAGGCTTGAATTCTATTTAAGCGGGATGCACATGTAAATGGGTATAATAATGAAACAAGTTCTACTCGGCCTTATCCTCGTTTTTTGTTGTGGAGCAATACAGTCCCAAACGATTTTTAATCCCAGTGATGTAATTGTCAACTACAATTCCGGCGCGGCATCCGGCTCGTCTGCAAATCCCAATATACCCTGGGGTCTTAATATAACAAGATGGGTACGCACACCTAAAATGTCATGGAATACGGACAGGTATAAGTGCTATATGATTGGCAACGTTCCTTTTCGTTTACGCTATCCTGATACATACGTACCAGGTGCAAACGATGGAAAAAAGTACCCGGTAATGCTTTTCTGGCATGGCGGTGGTGAAGCGAATCCCAACACTTACGATAATGAGTTTCAGTTATTCAATGGCGGCCAGACATTCCCCCAAAAAATAACAGATGGCGGACAGGATGCTTTTATTCTTTTTCCGCAAAGCAGGAATAGTGGATGGGACAATAGTTATTTCACCCTAATGAATGTTGTAATCGATTCGCTTATAAAAAATTGCAAAGGAGACGAAGATCGGGTACTCTCTATGGGGCTTTCTATAGGTGGAACCGCATCATTCGATTATGCCCTCGCCTACCCAAAAAGAGCGTCCACCATTATTGCCAATTCCCCGGTATTTATTGATACTTATAATTCCTCATTCGGCCCTGCTGTCCATATTCCTTTGTGGCTGGGTTCGGGTGGCCAGGATGTTAATCCAACTCCTACTGCTGTTCAAAATTTTGTAAACGCCTATAATAACACCGGGGGAAATCTTTACTGGAGTTTTTATCCAACCCGTGGTCATGTGATGTGGGATTACCAATGGGCTGAGGAGCCGAATTATGGAGACCGTATGAGAACAACTCATAAAGCGAATCCACTTGTATATTTCAATAATCGCTTTTTTTGTCCGGGTTCTCCTGTTTCTTCCAGGATGGGGATAACCCCTGGTTTTTTTGCGTACCAATGGGATAAGAACGGAACCACTATTGGAGGTGCTGTATCTAATGAATATATAGCCACGGATTTTGGTACTTACAGAGCCCGCTTCAAAAGAACATCATCTTCAGACTGGTCCGCATGGTCACTCGCTCCGGCAGTTATTTCTCCTGTTTGTCCGCCGGTTTCCGGCACTGGTACCGGTCTGAAAGGAACCTATTATAATAATATCAACGTTACGCCGCCTTCTGTATTAACCAGAACAGATGCCGCATTTAATTTTATCTGGGATGAAAACGTGTCACCCGGTTCGCCTGTAGCGGGTCAGAATTTTTCTATCAAATGGACCGGTAAAATTCAACCGCAGTTTTCTGAAACATATACCATTTACACGAGGACTGATGATGGTGTAAGGCTTTGGATCAATGGGGTACAGCTGATTAATAATTATACAGACCATTCTTCAACAGAAGATTTCGGCAGTATCACACTTGCAGGAGGCCAAAAATACGATATCAGGATAGAATACTACAACAAGGGTGGTGGTGGTCTTGCATACTTAAAATGGTCAAGCCCTTCTACGGTAAAACAAATGATTCCAACAAAACAGTTGTACCCGGATGGAACAGGTGATCCGGATGTGCCGCTTTGCGCTACCAACACCCTGCCGGCAAATGGTGCTGTTACGGCCACTAGTACAACGGCTGTATTGTCATGGAGCAATGTCCTCAATGCCACTTCTTATGACGTATATCTGTGGACAGGTGCAACACCACCAGCATCTCCCACTGCTGCCAATGTAGCTACCAATACATACAACGCCTCAGGCTTAACCGCATCTGCATTATACAATTGGTACGTGGTGCCCAAAAATGCCGGTGGTTCTGCTACAAGTTGTATTACCAATAATAAAACAACCTTCACTACGGCGGGTGTTCCGGTTTGTGCTGTCAATACCTTACCGGCAAATGCAAGTACCATTGCCACCGCTACAACTGCAGCACTTGGCTGGGGAACTGTAGCCAATGCAACATCTTATGATGTTTACCTGTGGACCGGGGTTACGCCACCAGCATCACC
>JBDSOC010000246.1:0-2976 GCA_039915085.1 Chitinophagaceae bacterium | reverse complement strand
GAAACCTGGTGTCACAGGCTGGGCCCAGGTGCATGGTTACCGTGGAGAAATAAAAGATGATGAACAGCTAAGAAAGCGCATAGAACATGATATCTGGTATATGGAAAACTGGAGCATATGGCTGGATATGCGCATCATATTTTTAACAGTATTCCGGACTGTTAAAGGAGATGAAAATGCCTTTTAGAAATTCTTTATCTGCCGTATAAACTGTAGCGGGGTCATCACAAATTCATTTACCAATCAAGGCTGCATACGATTTATGCAAATAGAAAGGCTTTTCTCCCATGCCGGAACAAGTGTATGATAAACCGATTTTATTTTCCCTTTGTCTAATGCTGAATAAGCAGGGCGCTTTGCCGGTGTTGGATACATAGAAGTGGGAACAGGATGTATTTCACAGTTACTGTTTGTAAGGTTTTTGATAGCTATCGCAAAATCATACCAGCTAATAATTCCCTCATTACTGTAATGATAAATACCCGGCACCCATTTTTTTTCATCATTCTGACTTTCTGCTATTATCGCAAGTATCAGTTTTGCCAAATCAGCAGCATAGGTAGGAGAACCCAATTGATCATTTACCACATTGAGGCTGCTTCTTTCTTTCATTAACCGCATCATTGTTTTTACAAAATTGCTACCATTCTCAGCATATACCCATGAAGTACGGATGATAATACTTCCGGCATTATTTTGCTGGCAAAGTTGCTCTCCCCTCAATTTTGTTTCCCCGTAATAATTAACTGCCTTCGTAGTGTCATTTTCTTTGTAAGGCGTTGAAGCTGTTCCATCAAAAACATAGTCGGTAGAAATATGAATCAACTTTGTATTAAATGATTTGCATACTGTTGCCAATACACCCACCGCTTCTCCGTTTACCAGCATAGCCAGTTCCTTTTCCGCTTCAGCTTTATCAACTGCGGTATAGGCGGCACAATTAATACAAAAATCAGGCAATGCATTTTTAAAATATTCTTGCACCAGGCCAGGTTGATGAACAGGCAAATCATTCCTGGTAAGAAACCTGAATTGAAATTGCGGGTACAAAACAGACAATGCTTTTATTGTTGTACCCAACTGGCCATTGGCACCGGTTACTAGTATCAGAGGTTCGGCCATATAAATTGATTAAGGTTCGAAAACAAAATTATGGCTGCAATCTGCAAAACCAGGGTGCAATATATCTTTTGCGGAAAGGATCATTTTATCTGCCGGTATTTTCCAATCGATTTTTAATGCAGGATCATTATAAGCAACCCCGCCTTCAGCTTGTTTGTTATAAAAATTATCGCATTTATAAAAGACTTCTGCAGTTTCACTTAATACTGAATAGCCATGCGCAAAACCCTGGGGCACCAATAATTGCTTTTTATTTTCTGCTGATAATTCTATTGAAAAAACTTTCCCATGCGACGGGGAGCCAGTGCGCAGATCTATCACTACGTCCAGTATACTTCCCTGCAGTGTTCTTATCAATTTTGTTTGTGCAAAGGGCTTATTCTGAAAATGCAAACCTCTTACCACGCCATACACTGAACGCGCCTGGTTATCCTGCACAAATTTTATTTTTATATCCCCGTCCTTTAAAAAAGCACTTTCATTATATGATTCAAAAAAATAACCCCGGTCGTCTCCAAAAACGACAGGATCAAAAACCAATAAACCGGGGAAGTCAGTTTTTATGAATGGCATGTATAGTAGAATGCGTTTATTTATAAAACTTATCAGCATTTATTATACCGTCTTTACGGCAATATGAATGCTATCTTTTTACATATTGTTCTGCGTAGTAGTGCTGATAATTACCTGTTGTTATATCATTTATCCATTCCTCATTAGCAAGGTACCAGTCTACGGTTTTCGCAAGTCCTTCTTCAAACTGAAGCGATGGAGACCAGCCGAGTTCCTTATTTAATTTCGTTGCATCAATAGCATATCGCAGATCATGACCAGGCCTGTCTTTTACATAAGTAATCAGTTTAGCACTTGTACCGGGTGGACGGGATAATTTTTTATCCATAATACCGCAGAGTAAATGAACAATATCAATATTTTTCCATTCATTAAATCCACCGATATTATAACTGTCTCCTGGCTTGCCATTATGAAAAATTGTATCAATGGCCCTTGCATGATCTTCTACATATAACCAGTCCCTTACGTTCTCTCCCTTGCCATATACCGGTAAAGGTTTATTGTTTTTTATATTGTTGATCATTAATGGTATCAGCTTTTCCGGGAAATGGTGGGACCCGTAATTATTAGAGCAATTACTCATAATGACCGGAAGCCCGTATGTATCATGATACGCCATTACAAAATGATCGGACGCTGCTTTTGATGCCGAATAGGGTGAATGCGGATCGTAGGCTGTTTCTTCCGTAAAAAAACCTTCTGCCCCCAGTGAACCATACACTTCATCAGTGGATACATGATAAAACAGTTTGCCGGCAGTATTATCCTTCCAGTGTTTCCTGCAAGTGTTTAACAGGGTAACAGTGCCTAATACATTTGTTTTTACAAAAGCCAGCGGATCCATAATGCTTCTGTCTACATGGCTTTCTGCCGCCAGGTGAATAACCCGGTCAAAATGATACCGGTTAAATAATTCTTCTACGCCTGCCTCATCTGTAATATCTGCTTTTTCAAATGTATAATTGGGCTTTGTTTCTACATCTTTAAGGTTTTCCAGATTACCGGCATAAGTAAGCGCATCCATGTTTACAATATGATAAGCAGGATATTTGTTTACAAACAAGCGAACTACATGCGAGCCAATAAAGCCTGCACCTCCTGTAATCAATATTGTTCCGGAAAAATTACTCATTTTAGAATCTTTATTTGCTGCCAGTTTAATTTTTACATTACACTTACAAACTCTTTAGGTTGTTTTACCAGTTCTTCTTTGGGCAATGATTTAAAATATTCATAGGTTATTTTCAATCCTTCGGCACGCTCTACTTTTGGCAACCA
>JBDSOC010000224.1:0-6733 GCA_039915085.1 Chitinophagaceae bacterium | reverse complement strand
AGCCCATCGCTATACCAGCAAAGTATTTAGAATATGGAAAACGAATTACCGGATAACTGGCAAAAAAGATCAGAAGAACACCAGAAAAAATATAAACAATTTCTGCAGCGGCCGGACAGAAAAAAGGTTTTACGTTTATTGCCTGATTTGAATGAAGAAGCATTTGAAAAAATTGATTGCCTGCAATGCGGCGCGTGTTGTAAAAATTATTCCCCCCGCTTTAAAACGCCGGATATAAAAAGAATAGCCAAACGGTTAAAAATGAAAGAAGGCGTTTTTATTGAATCCTATTTGCGGCTGGATAAAGACGGAGATTACGTTGCAAAATCAGCACCCTGTCCTTTTTTAGGAGAAGATAATTATTGCAGTATTTACGAAGACAGGCCTTCCGATTGTCACCGCTTCCCATATACAGATGAAGATGTATTGATCGATCGTCCGCTGATAACATTAAAAAATGTAAGCTTTTGTCCGATTACTTATTATGTACTCGAAAAATTATTAGTGCTGGCGAAATAGAAAAGGCGCGATCTGGCTTTATCTGCCAGGGTAAGGAAGCTGCTTACAGAAATAAGTTTTTTTCTCTGTTTTTTCTTTGTAAACAAATGTAATGGTCAGCAATCCCAATTGGGTTGGAATTACTATCAAACTGTCTTTTTTAATGGTAAGGTTTGCATTTTCTGCCTTAATATTCACTATTTCCGAAACATTGTTTTTAAGCGCTACAACATTTTGAACGTCAAGATACAGCGTATCATCTTTTACGGGAGGTAAACGGAAGGGGTTGCTTTTTACAAGTTGACAAAAGCAAATACTATTAATAAGAATCAGGATTGCAAAACCTGGGATTATCTTTTTCATATAACAGGCTTTTGTTAATTAAACCTACAATTTTTTTTCTTAAAAAAATCAGAAAAAAAACTTCGCCTGGTTAAAGTATTTAGATTAAAAAAATTGGAAAAATGTACTTATGAAGCAGTAGTTAATTCTTCATAAGCAGCTGTTAGCGGTCTTTGTATGCCGTCGCCTTTCCACTCAGGAGAACCTGGTATCTCCGTAGCTTTCAATATATCTTCTTTTGTTTTGCCAGCTTTTATCTGGCTGTCTGTAAATGCCAATAAATTGGTGAGATAGGTTTGAAATGCTTTTACATCATCTTTTGTACCGGTAACATTATAGCCTTCTGCGGCATGTCCAAATACAAAAGTTGTTTTGTTATCGAACTTATTCATGGCTTTATCCAGAACACTGACCCAGCTTTTTATGTTTGCACCAGCGGTTCTGTCAATAAATGGATGACGCCGGTTAAATACCAAATCACCTGTGTGTACAATATTTTGTTTTTCGAAATGTACAAAGCTGTCTCCATTGGTATGACCAGGCCCATAATAATACAAAGTATATTTTTCGCCTGCCGCTTTTGTGTTCCATACAGAGCTATAGGTCCAGTCGGGATACAGTTGCTTGTCTTCCGTTTTTTGGGCTATGGCTGTATTTTTCTGGTTCTTCAGAGAATTCTCGTGTGCCAGTACATTCTTTACAATGCCTTTAAAAGAAATATTACCCGAAGTATGATCACCATGATGATGTGTATTTATCAGTAATTCAAAGGGCTTTTCACTTTTCTTTTTCAATTCATCAATGAGATGCTGCGATTGCTCAGGGAATTCAGCATCTACTACAACGATTCCGTCTTTACCGAGAAGAAAAAGAATGGTGCCGCCTTTCTCAGTAAAGGTGCCCATATCTTTTGTAAGCATGGTAATTTTAAAAGCAGGTTGTTGCCACAAAGCAGCCAGCATTTCTTTTTGGGCAAGCAAAAGGCCACCTGTAGTGAGTGCTGTGGTGCGAAGAAAATTCCGGCGTTGCATGGTGATTGTTTTTATGATAAAAATAACAGGATGAATAAATGTAATAAAACTGGTACGGGAAAATAAAGGTAATGGTTGTTTACTCCTGTTGCTAACTGTCAATATTCCAGTTTCCGCAGCGCCGGTGCTTTAAAAGCAGTTACCAGCACTACCAGCAATGTCATACAACCTCCAAATATTACAGACGGTACTACTCCCAGGATTTTAGCCGCTACGCCACTTTCAAACTGGCCCAGTTCATTACTTGAATTAATGAACATAGAGTTTACACTCATTACACGGCCGCGCATATTATCGGGTGTTTTTAATTGCATGATAGTTCCTCTTACTACTACGCTTACGCCATCAAGCATACCGCCGATAAGTAATGCCGCAAATGATATCCAGAAAACTTTGGACAATGCGAATGTGATAATGCAAATACCAAAACCTGCTACGGCAAATAACAATTTTTTACCCTGTTGCTTTTGCATGGGAAACAGGGTCAAAATAATTACAATGCAGATAGAACCAATATCTGATGCAGCATTTAAAAAGCCAAAACCCTGCGGCCCTATTTTTAAAATATCTCTTGCAAAAACCGGTACCAGCGCCACTGCACCACCAAATAATACTGCAAAAAGATCGAGCGATAAGGCACCCAATACTTCTTTTGTGTTCAGAACAAACCGTAATCCGTCTTTTACACTATCCCATGTTTTTTTCTCACCTTTTTCATTCAGCGGTGGCTTGGGTGTTAACTTGAATAATGCCAGCAATGCGAGGAATATCAACGATGCAATACAGGTGAGTGTACCGGTATTGCCCAGGCCGGCAATTAAAAACCCACCAGCGGCATGACCACAAACAGAGGCGGTGAGCCATGTGCCCTGGTTCCAGGTAGTGGCATTTTGTAAATTTTGTTTGGGAACAATTGACGCCAGTATTACATTAAAAGTGGGACCGACAAAGGAACGTACAATACCAGTACCGAATATGGTAGTATAAATGCAAATAGCTATCCAGTGATTGCTTAGGTGAGCGGCAGAAAATTTAGTGGACAATGTCAGTAAAATGCATGCAGCCAGCAGGTACAAGGCTACACCGCGCAATATCAGTTTTCTTTTTTCGCTGAGATCGATGGTATGGCCTGCATAGAGCGCCATAGAAAAAGCAGGTAAAAATTCTGATAAACCAATAAGACCAATAGCCAGGGGAGCATTGGTGAGATTGTAAATCCACCAGCCCACCAGTGTACTCATCATGCGAAGGCCCATAATAAAAAGGAACCTGCCGGTAAGGAGTGTACGAAATTCTTTTTGTTTTATTGAAGCAAAGGGATCATCCGATTGTGTAAGAATAGCCATTTATCTTTTTTGCCGTTATTGAATAAAGGTAGGCAGAACCGGCGAAAAATAAATTTGATTAACTTATAAAGCGGTTAAAATACGTGTTAGCGATTAATTAAAAGAATAATTGAAGAAATTGCCTGGATGTACAGATGAAGGATTTGCGGAACATTGTTTTTTTGCGTAGCGGCAAAAATTATGGCAATGTAAAATAGTGCTGCCCTTCGCCTAAATCCGTTTCAAGGGCATCAGTTACAACTTTCAGATGCGTATCATTGCCAAGAAAATCTGCGTTGGCCGCATCAATAAAAATTGTTTTTATATTATGCTGTTTAATATAATTGGTATACGTTTCCTGAATATTAAAAAGATACGCATCTCCGATAGATTGCTCATAACTGCGGTTGCGTTTTTTTATATTCTGCTGCAATTTTTTTACGGGTGAATGAAGGTAGATCAATACATCTGGCTGAATTAATTGCTGGTGAATGATATCAAATAAACGCTGGTACAAATGAAACTCCTCTTCCGGTAAATTTACTTTGGCAAACAACAAACATTTACTGAAAATATAATCAGAGACGGTAACACTCTGAAAAAGGTCTTTGGTATGAATGAGCTCCTTTAACTGTTTGTAACGCTCAGCCATAAAAAAAAGCTCCAGCGGAAAAGCAAATTGTTTTGGATTGCTGTAAAATTTTGGCAAAAAAGGATTATCAGTAAATTCTTCCAGCACCAGCCGTGCATTGTAGTGCCTGGACAGTATATGTGCCAGTGTTGTTTTTCCCGCTCCTATGTTTCCTTCAACTGTTATGAAGTGATGGTTCATAATTTTTTATGCAGCCGCTGCCTGCTTTGCAATACTAAGACCTAAATTATTTATATGGCAGAAAACTTTTTCACAGGTAAAGGATCCGGACAAACCTGCAGTAATTGTGTAATGTTTTTTTTCAATAGGGGATGTATATACGCAGGTGCAATTTCATTGAGTGGCTCAAGTACAAACCTCCTGTTGGCCATTTGAGCATGCGGTACAGTAAGGAGGGGTGTTTGAATGACCTCGCTGTTAAACAACAGTATATCAATGTCTATAGTGCGTGGTCCGTATTTTTCCGCTCTTTTTCTTCCGGCTGCATGTTCTATGGCCAGTAATTGTTTCATCAATGCCGCCGGGGCCAATAGTGTTGATAGTTCCAACGCCTGGTTTAGAAATGCCGCCTGGTCTGTTTTGCCCCACGCTGCTGTTTCGTAAATTGCTGAGCGGTTAATTATTTTTCCACATGTTGCCTCAATCAGGCGGACAGATTCCTGCAAATATTGCTGGCGATTGCCTACATTGCCCCCTGTCAGTAAATAAACTGTATTCATATATTGTAACAAAATGCTGTTTTCAAATATCTTTATTTTTAACGGCTTCCTAAAATCGGATTAAATTATGGGTCAATTCTTTAAAATATTTTTTGCATCATTGCTGGCAATGGCTGTATTTGCTGTAATAGCTATTTTAATTATCGTAGGATCGATAGCCACCTTTACAAGCAATCTTTCTGCCGATAAACCAGCGATAGGCGCTAAGGGAGTTTTATACCTGGATCTTGGTCAAACTATTAATGAACAGGCGCAGGATAATCCGCTTTCCGGCTTAAGTAAGGATGACCAGTATGATATGCCGGGCTTGTATGATATGGTGAGGCTGATTAAATATGCAAAAACAGACAGCTCTATAAAAGGCATCTATCTAAAATGCGCTGATAATGGCAATGGATTTGCTACTTCAGATGAATTGCGCAGTGCGCTGATGGATTTTAAAACCAGTAAGAAATTTATTTATGCATATGCTGATGTGATTTCACAAAGGGCTTATTATATAGCCAATGTTGCTGATAAAGTGTATTGCAACCCCAAAGGAGGACTGGAATGGAAAGGATTTGCGCTGCAGTATATGTTTTTTAAGCAGACGCTTGATAAGCTGGGTATAGAGCCACAGATTTTTTATGCAGGTAAATTTAAAAGCGCTACCGAGCCTTTCAGAACAGATAAAATGAGCGATGCTAACCGGCTGCAATCTTCTGTTTTCCTGAATGATTTGTATAACCGTTTTTTAACGGAAACGGCTGCCGCCAGGAATATTGACACTGCATCACTGCACCAGTATGCTGCAACGATGGCCATACAAACCGCTGATGATGCAGTCAAATATAAACTTACAGATGGCACCAGGTACGACGATGAAGTAAAAGCTGAGATAAAAAAACAACTGGGAATTGATACGAAAGATAAAATTAATTTTATTGTAGCAGGTAAATATGCCAAAGCTGTTAGTTATAAAACAGGTGCGGGTACAGATAAAATTGCGCTGATTTTTGCGCAGGGCGATATTGTGGATGGCAAAGGAGAAAAAGGACAGATTGGTGGAGATACCTACCGGTCTCTGATAAGAACAGCAAGAATGGATGACAATGTAAAAGCAATTGTAATAAGGGTAAACAGTGGTGGCGGAAGTGCAATGGCCAGCGAGAATATGTGGCGTGAACTGAACCTTGCAAAAAAACAAAAACCAGTGGTCCTGAGCTTTGGTGATTATGCTGCTTCAGGGGGGTATTATATGTCTTGCGGAGCCGACAGCATTTTTACACAAGCCAATACATTAACCGGGTCAATTGGTGTTTTCAGTATCGTTCCTAATTTGCAAAAATTTTTTAATGATAAGCTTGGGATTACTTTTGACGGCGTGAAAACAAGTGAGTATGCAGATCTGCCAACTGCCAGCCGCCCGTTAAACGACATAGAAAAAAGATTTTTACAAAATGATGTTGACAGTATTTACAATACTTTCCTGCACCGGGTATCAGAAGGAAGGAAAATCAATGTTGCGTTGGTGGACAGTATCGGGCAAGGCAGGGTTTGGACAGGGACAAGAGGCATTTCTTTAAGCCTGGCTGATAAATTGGGTAGCTTGCAAGACGCAGTAGACTGTGCCGGCCGCATGGCCAGGTTAAAAGAATACCGGGTAAAAGAATACCCCGAGCCATTAAGCTGGTGGGAAACCTTTTTTGGCGGATATAAAAAAAGCATGCAGGCAAAAGCTATGAAAGAAGAATTGGGTGGACAAGGTGCTGCTATCTACAATTCTATTAAAAGAATACAACAATCAGTGGGAAACACGCAGGCCAGAATGCCGTTTGATGTAACAATACAATAGGAATTTGAAATTGTGAATTTGGAATTGGTCTTTTATCGCAGCATGCTGTGTTAATGAGAAAATTTGCAGTTTAACTATTAATTCCAAATCCATGTTACCGCACGCCCCATTCCCAGATACCAAAATGCACCTTTTTATCTACCAGATGGCCGTCTTGTTTAAGTATGATCATTATTTGTCCCCGGTGGTGCGCTTCATGTTTACTGGCATTGCGTCCCTTAGAACCCGTGTAAACATCTGCCAGGTGTTCTTCCCTGATAGCTTCCAGTAAATATAAATTGGTGCGGTTGTTAATAGCAAAGGTTTCAATCAATTGTTCATGCGCAGACATA
>JBDSOC010000211.1:0-8973 GCA_039915085.1 Chitinophagaceae bacterium | reverse complement strand
GGCCCGTTCAGTACATATTTTCTCCAGTCGAAACTTCTGTACGCATCACCAGCGGCTGCACCCTGTTTAAATTTATCCAGTTCTGCCTGTGTTATATTGGTGGTTCCATTGCTGTTTATTTGGGCTTCCGCCAGGTAGGTCATATAATCATATGAATTGGTCAGTACTTTAGGAAATCTTGTCCAGCTCTGCCAACCCGAATAAGCATCCACATTTATATTATTTCTCCCGGTGGTACCTCTTTTAGTGGTAACCACTACTACGCCATTGGCCGCACGTACGCCGTATATAGCGGCAGAAGCATCTTTAAGTATAGTAATGCTTTCAATATCATTGGGTGCAAGATTGTTAAACTGACCGGCATCCTGCTGTATACCATCAATAACATATAAGGGTGTACCCATATTACGTATCTGGATATTGGCAGATGCACCCGGGCGTCCGTCGGGCATGCGAAAAGTAAGACCCGGAATTTTACCGGCAAGACCCGTACTTACTGTAGACCCCCCATGCACCCGGTCAAGATCTTTTGCAGTAACTGTAGATATAGCACCGGTTAATGATTCTTTTCTTCTTGAACCATATCCCACCACTACAACTTCATTTAGATCTTTAGTATCCCTTTCGAGGGGTACTGTGAAACTTGTTTTGTTACCTACCCTGATTTCTTTGTTCAGGTAACCTACCGATGAAAATACCAATACGGTGCTTTCTCCTTTAACCGCAATAGAGTAAGCTCCGTCTGCACCGGTAATAACGGCATTTTTTGTTCCTCTCTCAGCCACAGTAACCTGGCTAAGCGCTGCACCGGCACTGTCCGTTACAATGCCCGAAATTGTAATTTTTGCATTACCCTGGGAAAAAGCAGGAGCAATGGAAAACAATAAAAAAAGGAAAAGTAGAAAAGAATTTCTTTTTTGCCCTGTGCTTTGTGCGGAGAAAGCAGTAATGGACAAAGAATGCTTTGTAGAAAATTTCATACAGCAATCAGTTGTTAGTTATAAATGGATGTAATCGTTTACATGATTTATTTCAGGATTATGCCTACTTTTAAATCATAATGTGAAGGAACTTATAAATTATTTATCCTCTAATTCAATGCGTATCATTATTTTTTCAAAATGTTACATTCTTTTATTTTATAGTTACGGTTTTATGTAATTACATTTTCGTTGTTTAAACAGTATGACCTTTAAAAAATCATTTCATATAGTGAAACGGTTGCCCCATATACAATTATTACTGCTCACAACCGTGTTTATGTTTTGCCTTCACAATGCAAAAGCACAGCCTTATTACTTCAGGCATTACCAGGTGGAGAACGGACTTTCTAACAGTACCGTATTCTGCAGCGTACAGGATAAAAATGGATTTATGTGGTTTGGTACCAAAGAAGGATTAAACCGTTTTGACGGTTATCACTTCAAGTTATTTACAACCGGTGAAAACGATCGTTCCTTCTATCCTGATTTTATATTTTCTTTGTTCACTGACGAAAAAGGTGTGCTGTGGGCAGGGTCCCAGAAAGGTTTATACTGGTTTGATGCCAAAAATGAACGCATGGTTCGTTTTATAGATTCAGTACCGGAGGCGTACGACATACAAACCGATAAAAGTGGCCGGCTGTGGTTTTTATCGCATGACCAGGTACACCGGTATGATTTTAAAACAAAGCAGCTAAAGAAATTTTCTGTTGGCAACTTTCATGCAACGTCACTTTGCATGTCTGCCAACGGTACTATCTGGGTTTCCACTACCGATGGCTTTCTGCAGCAATTTGACAGTACTGCAGAAATCTTCCATGCTTTCGATATTTTCGCACATTCTCCCCAACCAACATCCAGGCGTATACAAAAAATAAGACCTGCCGGGCCTTCCGGTTTATACATTGGCACTACCAGCCAGGGTTTAAAAAAATTTGATATCAGTACAGCAACATACACGGATATACTAACCTATAATCCTGATAAGACAACCATCTTTGTACGCGATATACTTGACAATGGAAACAATGAGTTCTGGTTTGCTACAGAATCAGGCATTTTTATTTTGCAGGAGAACACCGGCGAATTTATTAACCTGAAAAAAAAATTTCTTGATCCCTATTCACTTACCGACAATGCCGTGTATTCTCTCTGCAGGGATAAAGAAGGCGGCATTTGGGCAGGCACTTTTTTCGGTGGAGTAAACTATTATCCGAAACAATATGCCAGCTTTCAAAAATATTTCCCGGACAATACCGGTAACGCCATCAGTGGTAATGCAGTGCGCGAAATTTGTGAAGACGGGTATGGCAATTTGTGGATTGGCACTGAAGATGCCGGCTTAAATAAACTGAACAAAGCCACGGGCGCCATTACCCATTTTAAACCCAGCGGTGCCAGCACCAGTATCGCCTACACAAATATTCACGGGTTACTGGTAGCCGGTAATGATCTGTGGATAGGTACTTTTGAACACGGCCTCGATATTATGGACATACGAACAGGCAAAGTAAGAAAAAGGTATACCGCGGGACCGGGTAAAAATGAGTTGAAAAGTAATTTCACCCTTTGCCTTTTACAAACACATACCGGCGACATATTCATTGGCAGCAATAACGGCTTTCATAAATACAATAAAAAAACAGACGACTTTGAGCAACCTTCTGCGCTGCCTGTTCATTTATTTATTACTTCAATGATTGAAGACCATACGCATACTTTATGGATTGCCACACACAGCAACGGCATATATGCTTATAACCCGGTTACAAAGCAGGCCCGGCAAATCATAAATGAGCCCGATAATAAGAATAGTCTTACCAATAATGACGTAAATGCTGTTTATGAAGACAGCAACCATATTATATGGATTTCTACTGAAGGTGGTGGCTTATGCAAATTAAGCAACGACCGGAAAACAATTACCCGTTATACTACTAAAAACGGGCTTCCCAGCAACTTCATCTTCAAAGTGCTTGAAGACAATCAAAAAAATTTATGGATAACTACTTCTAAAGGGTTGGTAAATTTCAATCCTGTATCTGAAACCCTCAAGGTCTATACACGGGCAAACGGATTGCTGAATGATCAGTTTAATTATCACTCGGGCTATAAAGATACAGCAGGCACCCTTTACTTTGGAAGTGTTAAAGGCATGATTAGTTTTAACCCGGGTAATTTTACACAAAGCAGTTTTTTGCCCCCGGTGTACATAACTGGCTTCCAGGTGCATAATAAAGAAGTGGATATTAATAAAGACAGTTCTTACCTGCAGCGTTCAATTATTTATACTGATAAAATAACGCTGCCCTGGGATCATTCATCGTTCAGTATAGATTTTGCCGCATTAAGTTATACATCGCCCGAAATGACGCAATACAGTTATATGATGGAAGGGCTTGACAAAGAATGGACATTCCTAAAATCAAACCGTAAAGTATATTTTACTAATCTTTCTCCCGGCACATATACTTTCAAGCTCAGGGTGCCGGCCAACGGCCAGTTCACAAATAATGCAAAAGAACTGCTGATTAAAATTACACCTCCGTTCTGGGCCACCATCTATGCTTACCTGCTCTATGCCGCAGCATTTGCAGGTCTTTGCTATTATCTCATCCGCACCTATCACAACAGTATAGAAGATAAAAAAGAAAAAGAAATTTATGAAGCCAAAATTAACTTCTTTACCATTGTTGCGCATGAAATAAGAACACCGCTGACTTTAATAAAAGGCCCGGTTGAAAACCTGCATGAAAAAATAGATGAGCTGCCGGAAATTAAAGAAGATGTAATTACCCTGGAAAGAAATACCAATCGCCTGATTACTTTAATTACACAGATACTGGATTTCAGACAAACAGAGAAAAAAGGATTTAGTATAGATTTTACCAGGGTGGATATAACTGAAGCAGTACAGGAAGAGTACCTCAATTTTATGCCGCTTGCAAAAAAGAGAAATATCGCCTATACAATAAATTTGCCGGAAGAACATGTTTTTGCTATGGCCGATGAAGAAGCGCTGCGTAAAATTTTCAGTAACCTGTTTAGCAACGCTGTAAAATATGCGGAAAAGACAGTGCAACTGCGTTTATTTCCGGCAGAAAAAGGAAGTGAGTCCATCAAAATAGAAATCAGCAACGATGGATATACCATTCCGCCGGAAATGAAAGAAAAAATATTTGAACCATTTTACCGCCTTAAGGAGACCATCAGACAAAAGGGTACTGGCATTGGCCTTGCACTGGCCCGTTCACTGGTTGAATTGCACAATGGCAGGTTATTCCTTAAAGAAACAAAGGACGGACTAAACACCTTTGTGCTTGATTTACCTGTAACGCCCGAAGAGCAGACTCCGGCAAAACAAAAAAAGAAACAATTATTACTGAATACAAAATAAAGAATTGTCTATGCTACCTATTATTTTACTTATAGATGATGAAGAAGAGTTACTTGATTTTCTTGAAAGGATTCTGAATACCAAATACACCATATTCAAAGCTACCGGTGGAAAAGCCGCGCTGGATATACTGGCGGCGGAAGCGGTCCAGCTTGTTATCAGTGATGTAATGATGCCGGATATGGATGGATTTGAATTGTGCAAACGAATCAAATCCGATGTTGAACATTCTCACATTCCTGTGGTGCTGCTTACTGCTAAAAATACAATCCAGTCAAAAATTGAGGGACTTGAAATTGGCGCTGATGCCTATCTTGAAAAACCTTTTTCAAAAGAACATTTGCTCGCCCAGATCGCCAGCCTGCTTGCCAACAGGAATATGGTGCGTGACTTTTTTGCCAGCTCACCCCTGGTACATATAAAAAGTATGGCGCATTCAAAAGCAGATGAACGTTTCCTGGAAACATTAAATGAAACCATCTGCAGAAATATGGAAGACACTGATCTTGATGTAGAACAGCTGGCAAAGATTATGAATATGAGCCGCATTACACTCTATCGTAAAATTAAAGCCATCTCTAACCTGACGCCTGTTGAATTAATAAATATTACACGGCTTAAAAAAGCAGCTGCGCTATTGGCCGATGGTGATAATAAGATTTATGAAATATCTTATATGGCCGGATTCAGTTCTCAAAGTAATTTCTCAAGGAATTTCCTGAAGCAGTTTAAAATGACACCTACAGAATACATTCATATGAAACAGGCTGAAAAAACGAGTCAATAGTAAATGTGTGGAAATAAATAAATCAGGCATTTTAATTAAACTTTATGTACAAACATTTTTTGGTACTCTTTATTGTTGTATCGGTGTCCGGCAAAATGTACAGCCAGGCTAAAACCGGTCACATTGAAAAAATTGATCCTGCACTGAATGCAATTATCGACAACAATGCAAAGGTGGAGATAATTGCAGATGGATTTGACTGGTGCGAAGGGCCATTATGGATAGAGCAATACAACATGTTGCTGTTTTCCGATGTTCCGCAAAACATTATTTATAAATGGACTGAAAAAAAAGGAAAAGAAGTTTACCTAACTCCTTCCGGCTATACAGGCACCATACCAAGAGGTGGAGAAAAAGGCTCCAACGGTTTAGCGCTGGGTAAAAACGGTAAGCTCATTATATGTATGGATGGAGACAGGCGCATAGCGGAAATGAATGCCAGTCCCGCAAATCCCCAGCCGGTTTTTACAACATTGTCGGATAACTACAATGGTAAAAAGTTTAACAGTCCTAACGACATGGTATATAACAGCAAGGGTGATTTGTTTTTTACAGACCCCCCTTACGGACTTGAAAAAAATATGGATGACCCGCTTAAAGAAATCCCCTTCCAGGGCGTATACAAAATAAAGAAGACAGGCGGGCTTGTTTTACTTACAGATTCAATTACACGTCCAAATGGTATTGCCATAACACCTGATCAGAAAACATTGATAATCGCCAATTCAGATCCTGCCAAACCTTATTGGTATGCATACGATTTTGGTGCGGGCGACAAACTTATCAAGCCAAGAATTTTTTATGATGCCAGTGCTGCTGCCAAATCGGAAGAAGGTATGCCCGACGGTTTAAAAATTGATAAAAAGGGAAATGTATTTGCCACCGGCCCGGGAGGCGTTTGGATTTTTGCTAAAACCGGTAAACTATTGGGCAAAATAAAATTTGATGGCCTTACTTCTAATTGTTCCCTGTCTGCCGATGAAAAAACCATTTATATAACTGCAGATATGTATGTATTAAAGGTAAAAATGAGGAAATAAAATATACGTGTTACTAATTCAGTCTCCGGCAGATGGCCAGTTAAAGAAAATTATACTTAGCTGTGTTTCTTTGAAGCCTTGCTGTCTTTTCTTGTTTTTAATTTCGCTGAAATAAATTTACCAATGGCCTCTCCTTCCAGCATGCCATTTTTAATAGCGGGCATATAATGAATACCACCATACAAACGGCTGATAGCTGCTTCAGCTGCTGCCTGGCTGAATGAATTAAAATGACGCACCGGTATATCAAATTCAACTTCTGTTGAATCTGTATAAACAAATTTTTCTCCAAACAACCGGGTTAGCACAACCGCAGATGCTGCAGATACAACACTATGGCCACTTGTATATTCAGGAAAAGGAGGTGTTTGTAATAAAGGCGTCCAGTCCTGGCTAATATAAGTATTGATATACGTTTCCGGACGAATAACCCTGCTCCTGTATTTCTCGTCCCAGCAACTGATAAAAGCATCAGCCAGTACAACGGATAAACATGCATAAGCTTCGGCAGACCGGACAATATCTGCATGTGTTTGCCTGCAGGCGAGCCGGGTTATATTTATCCAGTGCCCGCCGGGAGATATTTTTTTGGTTGCATACATGACATGTCCATTAATATTCATCTTAAACGGATTGCAATCCCAGAAATTAGCAATGGCTGTTTGCTCTGCGGTTAAATTCAGCACTGTATTTTGTACCTCCAGCGCTTCTTTATAAAAAGCACTGCTTTTATCAGTTGAAAAAATGGTGGCGGGCAAAGGTTTAAATTGCCCGGCAGAATCAACGGCAAACGTTCTTATTTTATTCCAGTAGGGTTCCACCGCTTTCATATAAGCGGGCGGCGTTGGTTTCCATGATTCATTATCATCCGTAACTGTATACTTGGGCAATGACCGTGTTTTTTTATAATTATCCTGTGCAGCCCAGGTCAGAATATGATCAGCCATATTTTTTCCGAATGCAATGGAATTATTAAATACTTCCTGCGGCATTCCGGTTGCCATAAACTCCTGTAATATTTTTACCCGGAAATCTTCAATCATATCTTCTGATATCACCATTGTTTTTCCCGTTAGTAATATAGCATTTACTGCGGCCAGCGAATAACTATATTGTTTTTGAGGATCGGGTGCATCAAATGGAGTAAGACCTTTCAGTTGCCCCGCCAATGATACATAATCCGGATTGTTATACCTGGCTGTCTCATAACCGGCAATAGTTATATAGGCATAAGTACGGCTGGCAACCGGTGGCGAATACACATCATGGATAATTACATCTGTCACCTGTTTTATAGCACGGTGTAAATAATCAGGATTGTCTGCCAGTTGTTTCCATTTGATATCATTGGCAAAAAGTGCAGATGGTACCAATAAACTAAAAACCAAAAAATTGAGTAAGGCTTTCATACACATACGCTAAATTAAGCTAAGAGATTAAAAGAGTCTGAGAGAACAAGAGAAAAAAGATTAAGAGAAAACGAAATGGGATATGTAACAGGGAAGTTCCAGAGATGAATCGCTCTGCACACTATTCTTTTCCTCCATTAGCTCTGCGCGACTTTTATCTTCCTTTTCTTTTTCAGCCTCTTTAGCTAAGGCAACCAGAATCAAATGGTTCATCCCTAACTGCTACCAGGGTAATGTTTTTTCTCCATGGCCGGTGTCCTCACCGGACACTTTTATTCACCGATTCTTGGAATTATCAATAAATTTTGTGATGGTTTTTATTTCTTCCGCATCGTAAGCAGTAAGATCCGGCCGATACAAATCATGTTGCCAAACCGGTGAGACCGGATCTCCCGGACGGTGGCCCCAGGGAAGATCAGTTTGTGTTTTACCATTGACCAGTCCCCATAGCATACAGCCAACTTTTTCCTCATAAAAAACAACCAGGTTGGTTGCTATCAGTGATTTGGCCGGACGGTTCATCCATTCTGTACAAATAACAGGACGGTTATATTTTTTTAAATCTTTGATCTGATTCAGCAATACTTCCCTGTTTCCGTAATTGTGAAAACTGATTACATCAGAGCCCGCTAATGCTATTTCATTTAATCTTTTATCCTGGTTCCATATATCAACCGTTAATGGTTGCGAAGGATTAATTGTACGTGCCCAGCTTATTACTTTTTTAAGCAAAGGAAAACTGGCAGACCCAAGACCGCCGTTAGTAGGTTCATTGTACAGATCCCACATCATGACCCGCTGATCATCTTTAAACCTGCCCATCACCGCTTTTACATATTTTTCAATACGCGGGTGTGTTTGCTCATCAATTACCATGCTATGGCCAGGACTGGGTGACCATGCCCAGGCATACCATCCTTTTAATGGTTCCGGCTGGATCCCCGTTTTGGGATCATGGGTAATGCCAAAAACGCAGTCATCAAACAGTGCAGGTACAAATTTAATTCTGTGTTTTTCGCAAACACTCATAAATACATCAAGTGTTTTTAAAAACCATGCGGGATCATCTTCATATACTGCAAACTGCAAAACTGCGCGTAAAACGTTCATCCCGGATTTTTCTGCAAGAGAAAGTTCTTTATCTATGGCAACAGGATCAAATGTTGTTTTATCCCACATAGCCGTATAATTAATTGCATAGGCCGGAATATAATTGAAACCACAAAGCCAGGGTTGTTTGTTATACCAATCCCACGCCTTTTGCTGCGACCAGCGCTGGGTAGTGTCCTGGCTGCCGGCGATTTGAAAGGTTATGATAAAAATGAGGATCAATGGGAAGAAGCGCTTTTTCATTTGA
>JBDSOC010000194.1:0-4006 GCA_039915085.1 Chitinophagaceae bacterium | reverse complement strand
TGATGTGCCTTGTTCCTGCCAACCGTTATTTTTCGCTGGACGTATTGCGCAAACCATCATTAAAAAGAACAGAAGTACCTGCATGGGCCATCAATATTTTTAAATTACAGGTGGCCATTGTTTATCTCTACGCTGCTTTTTCAAAAATGAATGCTGATTGGTTAATAAATGCCATGCCGCTTAAAATCTGGTTGCCTGCAAATCAGTTCATGCCGGTAACAGGAAAATTTCTCGCAATGCCTGCAACAGCAGTAATCTTTAGCTGCTGTGGTATGTTATTTGATTTAAGCATTGTATTCCTGTTGATAAACCGGAATACGCGCATCTTTGGATACATCTTCGTCATTATTTTTCATTTGCTGACAGCAGTACTTTTCCAGATTGGTATGTTTCCTTATATCATGCTGGCTGTAACCACCATATTTTTTTCAGACAGGTTTCATATACGCATGCTGAATGGACTTTCTGCAATCATGCCTTTTTTGGCACGCACAGATGTTCCACAAAATTATGTTTCATCCCGATTGTTTAAAAAGTCCGGCATTATTTTTTTTGCAGTGTATTTTTTTTTCCAGTTGCTGGTACCGATCCGTTTTTTACTGTATCCCGGTAAATTATTGTGGACAGAGGAAGGGTACCGTTTTTCGTGGCGGGTGATGCTGATGGAAAAAGGCGGGACAACTTTTTTTCATATTGTTGATTCTGCCAGCGGCAAACGCATTGAAGTTAACAACAGGGATTTCCTGACTGGTTACCAGGAACGGATGATGGAAACACAACCTGATATGATGTTGCAGTATGCAAAAATCCTGCAAAAGGAATTTGAAAAAAATGGTATACTCCATGCGGGCGTGCAGGTAGAAAGTTATGTTACGCTCAATGGCTCAGGCAGCCGTTTATTTATAGATAGTTCTGTTAACCTGGCCGCACAAAAAGAATCTTTGTTCGGTCACAAAAAATGGATTTTGCCTTATCAGAGATAAGGACGGGCCCGGCTTATTAATATGTACAAATACCTGTTTTTATATTGTTTTCTTTTTATTTGTAACGGAATGCTATATGCGCAGCAACTGAATATTTCCGGGTTAGTAAAAAATCATAATGGACCTGTGGCGGGTGCTACCATCGTATTAAATGAACACCAGGCCGTTTCCAGTACAAACAGGGAGGGACATTTTTTATTCAACAAGCTGTATGCCGGCAAGTATAATATTGTTATTAGTTCAGTAGGAAACCGTACAGATACCATTCATGTAGTGCTAAAAGATGCTGATCAGTCGCTGACAATTCTGCTGCACGAAACCAATAACCAGCTTGATACGGTGATTGTAAATGCAGTGCAGCAAAAAACGGCTTTTACCCGGCTGAAAGATGTAGAAGGCACGGCTATTTATGCGGGAAAAAAAACAGAGGTTATCATATTAAAAGATCTTATTGCAAACAAGGCAACCAATAATACCAGGCAGGTATATGCTAAGGTAGCAGGACTAAATATATGGGAGAATGATGTTTCTGGTTTGCAACTGGCAATTGGTGGCCGCGGATTAAGCCCGAACAGAACGGCTAATTTCAACACGCGCCAGAATGGGTACGATATCAGTGCGGATGCACTGGGCTACCCGGAAAGTTATTATACACCACCTGTAGAAGCGGTTGAACGTATAGAGCTGGTAAGGGGTGCTGCTTCATTGCAATACGGAACACAATTTGGTGGCATGATTAATTTCAGGATGCTGCATGGCTCAGATACAGAAAAAATATCATTGACTGCAAGGCTTACAGGCGGTTCATTTAAATTTTTCAATACATCTACAACAGTTGGTGGCACAGTGGGGAATCTTAATTATGTGACTTTTTACCAGCACAAGTCGGGTAATGGCTGGCGGCCCAACAGTGAGTTCAATGCTAATACAGGCTATGTTGCCGCTACGTATAATTTTAGAAAGAACATTTCTCTTTCAGTGCAGTACACACATATGGATTACCTGCAACACCAGCCCGGTGGGTTGACGGATGCAGATTTTGCCGCCGATCCGCACCAGTCTATACGGGCCCGCAACTGGTTTAAGGTAAACTGGAACCTCGGTGCTTTGATTTTTGATTACCAGGTTACCAGCAAACTTCGTTTCAACAGCCGTTTATTTGGCCTGGCTGCGGAACGCGATGCATTGGGAATATTAACTTTTATTAACCGCGTGGATGATGGCAGTTCGGATCGCAACCTGTACATTGATCATTACCGGAACTGGGGAAATGAATCAAGGTTATTGTACCAGTACAACCTGGGCGAACTTCCCTCAACAGCGCTTATTGGTCTTCGTTATTACCAGGGCCATACAGACCGGCAACAGGGTTTTGGCAATAATGGAAGTACCGGAAGAAAAGATGATTTTACTTTTAGCCCAACATTGCAAACAGATACCCTCAAATATTCCAATTATACTTTTCCTGAACACAACCTGGCATTGTTTGCAGAAAACATTTTCCGGATAAATGATCGCATTAATATTATTCCCGGTATACGGTATGAACAGATTACAACAAGGGCGCAGGGAAATTATAACAATGTAGTTTTTGATCTGGCGGGCAATCCGATCGCACAACAAAAAGTAGTTGACAAAAAATTAAACGAACGCAGTTTCCTGATAGCGGGTATTGGCGCAACGTACAATCTGCGGCCAAACATACAATTGTACGCCAATTTTTCACAAAATTATAAGGCTATCAACTTTAATGATCTCAGAACCCTTAACCCAAATCTGCGGGTAGACAGCGCACTAAAAGATGAAAAAGGATTTTCTGCTGACCTGGGCATCAGGAAAAGCAATGGAATTTTTAATTATGACGTTAACTTTTTCCTGGTGAATTATGATAATAAAATCGGCAGCATACTTTCAGTTGATACGACCAACAATATTATTTATAACCTGCGTACCAATGTGGCGCAATCTGTTAATTATGGACTTGAATCGTATGTAGAAGTTGATCTCTGGAAATTATGGAAAGGAACTTCCAGCCAAACCAGCGTAGCGGTTTTTTCTAATTTTTCATTATTGAGTGCTAAATATACACGCAGTAAAGACCCGTCTATCAATGGACGAAAAGTGGAGTTTGTACCTGATATGATTTTTAAAACCGGGCTGTCTCTCCGCAAAAAGAAATTATCAGCCGGTTACCAGTTCAGTTACACAGCCAGCCAGTATACAGATGCTACCAATGCTAATTTTACCGCCAATGCCATTGATGGATTAATACCTTCGTATATTATTATGGATTTTACCGCACAATATACGTTCGATACGCAATGGGCACTATCAGGCAGTATTAATAATCTTGCAAACAAGGCTTATTTTACACGCAGGGCTGACAGTTATCCCGGTCCGGGTATTGTTCCTGCAGATGCGCGAAGCTTTTACCTGACGCTGCAATTTCATCTTTGATAAAATTTCTTATCCTCATTGTTGCAACGCTATTTTGTATGGAATGAATTCCAGTTAACACGACAATACAGATCTTTGCCACCATATTGCTTATTAAAATGGTTAATTAACATTTTAAATTTTTTAATCAAAAGCTTTAATAAAACCTACTGTTTTATTTCTTTCAATACTACTGTCTTCTATTTCTTTTACCAGTTTGAGTAAGTATTTATCCACATTACAAATTTATGGGTACAGCAAATTTCAATTGTTTACAGGCTTTACTGTTGAGGTCTTTCCTCATTAATGGAAAAATTTACTCAATGAAAAAAAGTTTAGCACAAATTATGGCACAATCATTGAATTCTCATTCATGGCTGGGAAATTGAACAAGGGTCAGTGCAACAAAAGGGTCAGTGCAACAATTAATATCAATACAAGTATTAATATTTTCTTCTTTCTATTTACAATAAAATTTAAAAACATGAAGACAACAACAATGCGAACCATGGGTGTAATACTTTCTGCAGGTGTATTACTCACCAGCTGTGTATCGTCAAAAAAATACCATGCTTCTCAGGCCGCTG
>JBDSOC010000071.1:0-2937 GCA_039915085.1 Chitinophagaceae bacterium | reverse complement strand
GCTACCAACTACAATGAATTCTGGGCAGTATCTGTAGAAACATTTTTTGAAAAATCATTGCAGATGAAAATAGCTATGCCCGAATTATATACATCGTTGTGCAAACTACTCAACCAGGATCCGCTGTTGCCGGAGAAAATATTGAGTTAAAGAATAGTGCATGTCAGGTTATTTTACATTTGGCCGGCTGATATATCTTTACATGGGTAAAACGTATTTATACGCGGCCGGTTGCTATGCAATATTAAAAAATGTATAGAAATTATCTTTTACAGCAGGTAAATGATAAAAGTATATCGTGGAGGTGAATCATTTATAAAAGCCAGCCTGACGTTATAAGAGCCTGTGTTTCAATGATCATTTATGTTAACAGGGTTTTATGCTACAGATGATTGCAGAACCTGGTTACCTTAATAAAAATAATATTTTAAAAACAAGGCCAATTGGCTTTTACTTTTCAAAAAAAATTTATATTTTGTTTGCTCATACTATTTTACTTCCATTCTCCTCTGAATAATACCTTCCTCTTTTAACTTACTTCCATCTCTGGAAAAACCGTACTAATTATATATCCATACCGTGTTTAACCACAACGCATGCCTGTTTCGTAACCGCAAAATTGAAACTCATGGAAGTAGTGATTGTTTGTGTAACGGTATTTTTTATAGTAACGCTTTATAGTTTATTACAGGACCCTGCAGCACGTTTTATGCAGCGGTATCATTATAAGAAGTTTCTCAGGGTGGAAGATTTTTACCGCAATATAGTTGGCGCACACCTGGCCTATTTCCGGCGCTTATCAGAAAAAGAACAGCACCGTTTATTGTTCCGCACTTTTCTTATTCACCGCGCTAAAAAATTTCATTACGTAGGCATTGAGAAGAAAGAAGAAATGCCAGTATTGATCAGTGCGGTTTCTGCACAACTTACACTTGGCCTTGATAGATTTTCGCTCAATTATTTCCGCGATATTTTTGTTTTACAGCATGACTATCATTACGGGTATTACTCCCTGCCTTTTATGGGCCACGTAGATAATACGGGTATCTATTTAAGCTGGGATAATTTTTTAAAAGGGATACACCGCGCAGATGAAAACAGCAACGTGGGCCTGCATGAGATGGCACACGCGCTTGCTTATGTAAATTTTATTGTAAAATCTGAAGAGGATAAACATTTCAAAAATGAGTTTAAAAACTTTTCAAAAGTAGCACGCCCAATTTTCCAGGACATGCAACGGGGTAAGAAAAATTTCCTGGGAGAATATGCAGCAACCAATTATCATGAGTTTTGGGCAGTGAGTGTAGAGATGTTTTTTGAAAATCCTTTTCGTTTTAAATATGAGTTGCCGGAACTATACATTGCTATGGTTAAAGTGCTGAAACAGGATCCCTATGAACTGATAGTAAATGGCAAAACCAGCAGGACAGCATAATAATAGCTACCCGTTATTTTGGTTCAGCAGTAATTTCAGCGGTTGCTTCCTTTAATGATGAATACTCATTCTCCCTTTTTTTATACAGCACAATATAATAATACGCCAGCACACCAAGGCCCAGCGCAAATGGTACAATAGCTGCCTGGCGCAGTCCGTAGCCATGCCATAGATTTTCATCCAGGTGAAAAAATTCTCCTATCATCCATGTGCAATTGGCAGTTATCCAAAAATCTACTGCAAGGTTATGAAACAATTCGCTTTTCATATGACGGGTCTGCCAGGTAATCAGTATGGCTACAGTGAATGTAGGTACAATCATTATTAAACCGGGTATGCGAAAATTAGTAGCCCAGCAGATATCTTTCAGCAACCATAAAAGTATATGCATGTTTTCTGTTCTTCTGAAATTTGCCGGAATAGAATAAACCTTATCGCTCATAGTGTTTGAATATTATTAAGCCTAAAAATAACATTTTGTGTTATACCTATACCGCAGTCACAGTTGCAATCTTTACCTGCTTAGTACTTTTTTAAACCGCTGTACATCTGCATCTGCCATAATTGGTTCATTGTACAATAAATGATGCACCAGTTGTTTTGCAAAAAAGGGTGCCAGTGAACATCCTTTTGTTCCCATACCATTTAAAATACCAATTTTATTATCTGCAGGATGTAAACCTATAAAGGGTTTACGCTCCAGTGTAGCAGGGCGTACCGAAGCCCAATGATCAAGAATGGTAAAAGGCATTTTTATTGTTTGCTTTAACCAATTTTCTCCAAACTGGTAAAAGCCTTTGGTAGGCTGATCGTTTTCAAACTCCCATAAATAAGTTGAGCCCAGCCAGAAACTATTGTCTGCCCATGGCACCAGGCTGTATCCCTTCTTAATAATGTGAGTAGCCGGGAACCCCGGGATACCTACCAGTAATATTTCACCTTTGTTGAGGCCAAAGGGCAGGTTGGGAAAAAACGGGTTGTTGTAACCGGCAACACCATCACAAAAAATGATTTTATTGGCGCTGATGCCTTTGTATTCAACACCGCCTTCTTTAATTATCAAATGTGCCGAATCAAAATTCTCCTCTACTACCTGGTTATTTGATGATAATTTCTTTCTTTGACTGGCTAATAGCAATTGTATATCTACCAGGTAAGCTGGTTGAATAATACCATAGCCAAATTCATAATTAAAGTAAGGGAGCCAGTTGTTTTCATCAGTGGGTAAAGAAAGAAATTGCTGATCTTTCTCATAACGTTCTATAAATGCCAGCCGCATTTGTGGTGTGGTAAAACAATCAATGATGGGTTTTTGGGTGATGCAGTTAATGCCAAGTATGTCACCAAAAGATGTATACGCATCCCATGCAAATGTCATCAGTTCATCTATCATCCATGTTTTAACAATCCTTCTGCCCGTAACAGGATTAATGACACCAGAAGCTGCTTTGGAGGCGGTGAATGGCCTGCTTTCATCAATAACAATAAATGATTGATTGGCT
>JBDSOC010000191.1:0-23052 GCA_039915085.1 Chitinophagaceae bacterium | reverse complement strand
AATGACGTAGCCGTATTATTTATAGAGACCAGCGGTTGTTTACCAATGTGTGGCCATGGCACTATTGGCACCATTACCATTGCTATTGAAGAAGGATTGATTTCACCAAAGCAACCCGGCGTGGTCCGCATGGAAGCTCCGGCAGGACTGGTCCAAATAAGTTATAAGGAGGAAGGGAAGAAAGTAAAAAGCGTAAAGCTCATCAATGTGGCTTCCTTTTTAACAGCGGAAGGTCTGGCGGTTGATTGTCCGGAACTGGGTGAACTGGTAGTAGATGTTTCTTATGGCGGAAATTTCTATGCAATCGTTGACGTACAGAAAAATTTTAAAGGCATTGAGCATTATAGTGCAGATAAATTAATTTCCTGGGCAAGGGAGTTGCGGAAACGCATAAACGAAAAATATGAATTTGTACACCCGGAGAATCCAACCATCAGCGGCTGCTCGCATATTTTGTGGACAGGTGCTGTACTGGATAAAAAGTCTACTGCACGGAACGCCGTTTTTTATGGCGACAAAGCCATTGATCGGAGTCCATGCGGCACCGGCACTTCTGCACGGATGGCCCAATGGTATGCAAAAGGTAAATTAAAAAAAGGTGATCTGTTTATACATGAAAGCATAATCGGTTCAACTTTCACCGGTACGATAGAAGAAGAAACAATCATATCTGGCAAGCCTGCTATCCGGCCCGGCATAGAGGGTTGGGCAAGAATTTATGGGTATAATACGATAAGTATAGATGAAGAAGATGATCCGTATGCATTTGGGTTCCAGGTATTATAAGGAATGATGAATATGGTAACCTGGTTATAAAAATAAGAAACACTGGATAATAGATAAAGGGAATCAGACCCGTCAGGCAGACATTTTTACATCAGAAATCAGCTATATACTATGCGCTTCTTAATTTGTATCGTCATTTTTACTGTCACCAGTTTTTCTTTGTCGGCACAAATGAACAAGGACTATGTGCCCTGTAACGATATGCCCAATATCATACAGAATTATTATGCAGACGTCCAGGCTTTGGATCGTGTTTATATTGTGCGGGGATCTCCCGAATTAAGGGAGCGGTATAAAAAGACAGACGTTGAATACCTGGAACGGCTTGAAAAAATTAGTTTTTCTAGCCTCACACAAGGCTGTAAAGCAGATTATATACTTTTCAAAAGAGACCTGAAAGAAAATATTTACCGTGCGGGAGCAGAAGCAAAAGAATATGCCGCTGTACAATCATGGTTCCCTTTTGCAGACAGCATTTATGCATTGGAGAAAATCCGCAGGCGTGGTGGTGCGGTTGATGGTAAAAACGTGGCTGCTAATTTCTTCAGCATTTCAAAACAATTGCAGCAACTGCAATTAAAATTATCGCAGGAGAAAAATATAACTGTTGCAAACAGCCGCCGCGCCAGTATTATTATAAGAGGCTTGCAGGCTGCGGCAAAAAATGTTTTTACTTTTTATAATGCGTATGATCCGTTGTTTACCTGGTGGGTGCCCGATACGTATAAAAAATTAGACAGCTCCCTGGCCGTTTATGCACAGGCGTTTAAAGTAATTGCCGATAAAAATGCGCCCAATAAAGATTCCAGCGGCATTGTGGGTTTTCCTATTGGAAGAGATGAAATTATGCGGCAATTAAAATATGAAATGATTCCGTATACACCGGAAGAACTTATAGAAATTGCCAATAAAGAATTTGCATGGTGCGATAAAGAAATGCTGAAAGCAAGTGCCGATATGGGTTTTGGTACCAACTGGAAAGCAGCAATGGAAAAAGTAAAACAATCTTATGTACCCGCAGGTGAACAGCCGGCGGCTATGGTAAAATTGTACAATGAAGCCATTGCATTTTTAAAAGACAAGGATTTGATTACCATCCCACCACTGGCCGAAGAAACCTGGCGTATTGCTATGATGAGCCCGCAACTGCAGTTGATACTGCCTTTCTTTTATGGCGGTGAAGAGTTTGCAATCGCTTATCCTACCAACACGATGGATTACGATGCAAGAATGATGAGCATGCGTGGTAACAACCCGCATTTTTCGCACGCAACTGTTCACCATGAATTAATTGCCGGGCATTACCTGGAACAGTTTATGGAAGAACATGTAAACACTTACCGGCACTATCCCACGCCGTTCTGGACAGAAGGCTGGTCATTGTACTGGGAGTTTGCGCTGTGGAATGAGGGCTTTTCTGTTTCCCCCGAAGATCGGATTGGTATGCTTTTTTGGAGAATGCACCGTTGCGCCCGGATTATTTTTTCACTGAACTATCATATGGGCAAATGGAGTCCGCAGCAGTGCATCGATTTTCTTGTTGACCGCGTTAATCATGAAAAAGCCAATGCCGAGGGAGAAGTGCGCCGCTCATTCACGGGTAATTATGGTCCTTTATACCAGGTGGCTTATATGATCGGTGGATTGCAGATTATGGCACTGAGAAAAGAAATAGTTGACAATAAGAAAATGACCGTCAAACAATTTCACGATGCGTTTTTGCGTGAGAACAGTATGCCAATTGAAATGCTCCGTAGCATCTTAACCAATCAGCCATTGAAAGAAGATTATGAAACCAACTGGCGGTTTTATAAATTGCCCTGAGATTGTATAAGCTACCGTAATAAGATTAACCCGGCAGCACTCATAAAACGTTTTTGAGATGTGCCTTCCAGCATAACAAATTATACCTGATGAAAAAAACAATATTGCTTTTTCTTGCTGCTTTGGTTCTTGTGTTTAATGCTGTTTTTGGACAAATTTCTCCGCAAATACAAGGTATTCTCGATAATGTGAGCGCCACTGCTATAAAAGGGCACATGACTTTTCTTTCTGATGATTTACTGGAAGGAAGGTTGCCTGGTACAAGAGGATTTGCGTTGGCTTCAAAATATATGGAAACCCAGTTTATTGCTTTGGGTCTGCAACCAGGCATAAATGATTCATCTTATATTCAGCAGGTGCCTTTAAAAAAAGGTTGGGTAGATGAAAGCGAAAGCAGTATTACAATTCGCGATAATAATAACAAAACAGAAAAGCTTGAGTACGGGAAAGAGTTTTTGCTAAGCCCATATTTTGCTGCTCCGCAATCAACCGTAAGTGCTGAACTGGTTTTTGTTGGTTTTGGCGTTTCTGCACCTGAATTTACTTATGATGATTACAGCAATATAGATGTTAAAGGGAAAATTGTGGTTTACATAAATGATGCACCACAAGGTATACCCACCAGTCAAAGGGCTTATTATACTACCGGCGATGTGAAATACAATGAAGCTATAAAGAGAGGCGCATTGGGGGTGATTAGTTTTTCCCTGCCTTCCAACAAAAGAACTTCCTGGGAAGGAGCAGTAAGAAGGGCAAAGCAGGGCGCTTATAAATGGCTGAATAAACAATCGGTTGCTGCTAATAGCTATGACGCACTGAAAGCCATCGCCAGTTTTAATAATCAATATATAGAAAAACTTTTTGTGAATGCTCCTTCAGGTATCCAAAAAATATATGCGCTTGCGGAAGCAGGAAAATCCATTTCCTTCCCTTTAAGCATTTCAGCAATCATCCGGGTAAAAACAAATACAAAAGCGGTAGAAGGCTCAAATGTAGCCGGGCTTATTAAAGGCAGTGATCCGGTATTAAAAAATGAGTATGTGATCTATACAGCACATCTTGATCATTTTGGTATTGGCGCACCTGTAAAAAACGATTCTATTTATAATGGCGCACATGACGATGCCTCAGGCAATGCCATTCTTTTAGAAATCATAAGGGCATACCGGTCTCTCAATATGGCGCCCAAAAGATCAGTCATTTTTGCGTCGGTAACAGGTGAAGAAATGGGATTGCTTGGTTCGGATTATTTTATCAATAATCAGCCGGTAAATGGAAAGATTGTAGCCAACCTGGCTATTGATATGCCTTTTTTCTTTCATCCCGTACTGGATATAGTTCCTTACGGTGCCGATCATTCGAGCCTGGGAAACCAGACAGCACAGGCAGCGCAAATGCTGGGGTTAAAAATAAGCCCTGACCCATTTCCTGAACAAGTGGTTTTTATCCGCAGCGATCACTATAGCTTTATTAAAAAAGGCATACCTGCATTATTTATTAAAAGCGGTTTTATGACAGTTGCCAGTGATACAGTTGACAGGGCTAAATCTGATGTTGGCTGGCGCAGTACAATCTATCATACCCCACAGGATAATATGAACCAGCCCTTTGATTTTAATGCAGCCGCTACACATGTAAAAGTAAATTTCCTGATAGGGTATCTTGTTTGCAATGAAACTACTTCACCTGCCTGGAACAAGGGCGATTTTTTTGGTAAGAAGTTTACAGGAAAATAATACTTGTAAGCGCATACAACGACAGTTAGTCAAAATAGATAATGTTAGTGTTTGATTATCAATAAGGCGCTGGGGTATTTACAGTTTAACAAAAAAAATGAAAGACAAAGGCAACCTTGTTTTATTATAAGCCGTTTAGTGTGCAAAATCATCCGGGATGAAAGTTTTATTAACCATTTTAGTGTTGAGTCTTTCAGTAATTCTTATTGGAACGTCCTGTAAGAAACAAAGCGTTACGCCTGGCAATACAGGAGTTCTCAGGAAAGTTCAGTTTTCACTTTATACTGATAAAGATTTTTCAGGCAATAATGGCATTATTACTTTTAAACTATCTATGCAGAATTCTTCGGGTCAGGTTCTTTGGGATTCGTTGCTGGCGCCGGTGCAGATAAAAGATATTCCTGGCTTAGCACACAAGTTGGTTGTTGAGAAACAGGTACCTGGTAACGATAACTCACTTTTAAAAGTTGGTTTTTTTTATACAATAGAGAATGTTGGAAATTCCTGGCATTTGGACGCCTTTAATGCCGGGGAAACTTTTAAAATAGTTGAGTTTAATTTCCAATAAAAGCATTGAAGGCTGGTTTTATCCTCTTTTTTCTTCAGCATATTTCTTCAGCGTGCCGGTATCTTATTTATACCGGCTTATACTTTTTAACCACATTAAAATTCGGTTAACTTGCAACGGTAATCGCCGCCCGATAATAGCAAAATAGTGCTTTATTAATACCAGAATTTTAACATAGACTGTTTTTTCAAATGTGTAAGGAGTATATTTGGCTAAAGAAGCATTGCCTGCTAACTGGTTAAATATTGCTACATGAAATTTCCTTTAATACCCGGTTTTTTATTGTTGGCCGGGTTTTTTTTATCAGTCTCACCAATAACCGCTCAGTCAACAGCTGATGACAGTATATTTTATAAAAAAGCGGTTTACAACACCATCGGTTTATACCACAAGGCTGCAGGCGAACAGTCTGGTTTATACAATGGCAGCCAGTACGGAAGATTCCCTTTTTCCTTTGCGGGTGGTGGATATCCTTTTTTTACAGAGGATAAGCCCGGTATTGGATGGGTTTTGTATGACGGCGTACTGTATGAAAATGTGGAATTGCAATTTGACGAAGTACAGGAAGTACTTATTATGCAGGACACTATACGGCGTATGCAGCTCCTTAATCCAAAAATTGCCGCGTTTGCATTGTTTAATAATAGTTTTATCCGTATCGTAAAAGACAGTACAACAGCGCCACTTATAAGAACAGGCTTTTATAACCAGCTGTATAAAGGAAATATAAACTTACTGAAAAGAGAAGAAAAAATCATTAGAGAAGAAGTTTCAACGGGAGAATTACTGAGATACATTGACGTGGAAACCTTTTATTACATACAAAAAAACAATACATTTTACAATATTAAAAACAAAAGCAGCATACTGGATATTTTTAAAGACCGTAAAAAAGAAGTACGGCAGTATATCAGAAAGAACAAACTGAGCTACAAGCAGGACAGGGACGGTATGCTTGTAAAAGTAACTGCTTATTATGACCAGCTAATAAAATAAAATGAGGCACCTGCATTCACACGTATCATTCTTATTTCTTTTTTTGATTTGCTCCGGACTATACGGGCAAAAGGATACAGTTACCTTTATTACTGCATCTGTAAAAGAAGTCAGTATTGAAAAATTTGCGGATATTATAGAAAAGCAAAGCGGGTTTCATTTTTATTATGATACTGCCAGGGTGGATAGCGTAACCATCACTATAACCGTTAGCAAACAGCCAATAAAAAATGTGTTGGATCTGGCATTTGCAAATACAGGTATTTTTTATGCAATAGACAACACGAAGCATATATTTCTTACGAAAGGATATGCTTTGAACCTGTCACTTCCAGATGGATTTTTTAATGGGGCCAAACCTGGAAAAAATAAACCGGTTGCCGATCTGGTTGTATCCGGGGATTTAAATGATACAGACGAAGTACAAACTGAACAAAAGGCCATCCTTGAAAATAAATTGTATGAAATAGGTGATAAATCAATCATCAATCCAGCCCATGCAATAACAATGGCAGGATATATCCGGGATGCTAAAACCGGCGAACCGGTGGCCGGTGCTTCTGTTTATATTGATAATCCAAGAATAGGCGGCACAAGTGATCAGTATGGTTATTATTCGCTCTCCCTGCCACGGGGTCGCCATATACTCAATATACAAAGCATAGGCATGCGTGATACCAGGCGACAGATTACGCTGTACAGCGATGGTAAAATGAATATTGACCTGCAGGGCACCGTTATGACTTTGAAAAGAGTGATTATTGCTGCTCAAAAATTAAGCAACGTAAAAGGCACCCAAATGGGTTTGCAGAAAATAGATATAAAAACCATTAAACAGGTGCCGGTTGTATTTGGTGAGGCAGATGTGCTGAGAGTAGTAACAACTTTGCCCGGTGTAAAAACTGTGGGCGAGTCAAGTACTGGTTTAAATGTGAGAGGTGGATCGGCAGATCAGAACCTGATCTTATTTAATGATGCCACCATTTATAATCCTTCACATTTCTTCGGTATGTTCTCTGCCTTTAACCCCGAGGTGGTAAAGGATGTGGAACTGTATAAAAGCAGTATCCCTGCCCGTTATGGTGGCCGTTTATCTTCGGTGCTGAATATTAACAGCAGGGAGGGCAATAAAAAAAATATTACCGGCGCAGCGGGCATCGGCCTGCTCACCAGCCGCCTGGATGTTGAAGGACCGCTGATAAAGGATAAATCGTCTTTTATACTGGGTGGACGTACCACTTATGCAAACTGGCTGCTGAATGCTTTACCCGACCAGTACAAAAAAAGCAAAGCTTCTTTTTACGATGTTAATCTTAACATAAGCCATGAGTTCAATAAAAAGAATACACTTTACCTCACCGGTTATTTAAGCCGTGACAGGTTCAACCTGAACAGCGATACCGTTTATAATTACGGAAACAAAAATGTCTCTTTGAAATGGAAACATGTTTTTAACAATAAGCTTTACAGCCTGCTTACGGGTGGGTATGATCGCTATGAATATAATATTTCAAGTGACAGGTTGCCGCTGAATTCATATAAACTTGGTTTCGACATTAACCAGACTTATTTAAAGCTGCATTTTAATTACTACCTCAACAGCAAGCATACTATTGATTTTGGCCTTAATTCAATTTATTACAAATTGCATCCGGGTATGTACCAGCCTTTGGGAAAAACATCATTGGTATCGCCCGATACCGTAGCCACAGAACAAGCCCTGGAAAGTGCATTGTACCTGAGCGATCACTATAATATTACTTCTTCATTGTCTGTAGATGCGGGAATAAGGTATTCTATATTTAATTCGATGGGCCCGCAAAATATAAACAGCTATGCGCCTGGGCTGCCAAGAACAGAAGGCAATATGTTGTCCACAACAGCTTACGGGAAAGGCAATTTCATAAAAACTTACGGAGGTCCTGAATACCGCGTATCCGTTCGTTACTCATTTACGGATAGCTTCTCCATAAAAGCAGGTTATAATACGCAGCGGCAATACATTCATTCATTGTCCAACACAGCCGCTATGGCGCCAACAGATATTTGGAAATTAAGCGATCCAAATATCAGCCCGCAGTGGGGTGAACAGTTTTCTTTTGGTATATACAAGAATTTAAAGGCAAATACTATAGAGACATCAGTGGAAGTCTATTACAAAAACATTGAAAATTACCTGGATTACAAAAGCGGTGCAACTTTAGTCATGAATCATCATATAGAGACTGAAGTGATTGGTACAAAAGGAAAGGCCTATGGAGTAGAGCTGCTCATCAAGAAGCTAACAGGCAAGCTTAATGGATGGATTAGTTATACCTGGTCACGTGTGTTATTGAAAATGGATGATCCCGCTGCCGGTGAAATCATTAACAAAGGCATGTATTATCCTGCCAATTACGACAAGCCGCATGATCTTACTGTAATCGGTAACTACCGGGTAAGCCATCGTTTCAGTATCTCGCTGAATGCCACTTACAGTACCGGTCGTCCTATTACATTGCCTGTAGGTATATTTTATTACGGCGGTGGCGCCCGTACTTTGTATGCAGACAGGAACGCTTACCGTATTCCGGATTATTTCCGGTCAGATTTGGCTATGAATATAGATGGTAATCACAAAGTGCATCAGAAAACACATAATTCATGGACAATTGGCGTGTATAATATTACGGGCAGAAAAAATCCTTATTCTGTTTATTATGTTTCGGAAAATGGCATTATCAGAGGATATAAATTATCAATTTTTGGAAGTGCTATACCCTATGTTAATTATAATATCAGGTTTTAATATAAAAACATGAAACAGTTATTGTATTGTTTACTGGCTTTGCTGGTAGCAGGCTGCAAAGAACATTATGAGTCGCCTGTGCAATCACCCCTAACCGGTTATCTGGTAGTAGAGGGTGTAGTTAATAGCGGTTCGGGTACTGCGAGTATAACATTAAGCCGTACAACCAAACTTGACAACCGGAATATTCTTACTGAAACTGGTGCCATCGTAAAACTGCAGGGAGAAGATAACAGTGTATATGCGTTTGCAAACAGGGGGAAGGGTATTTACAGCACCAGTAACCTCAATTTAAACACTGCTATAAAATACCGCTTGCATATAACTTCAAATGGAGGAAAAGATTATCTCTCGGATTATGTGGCGGTAAAGAACAATCCCCCCATTGATAGTATCAGCTGGAAAAGAGAAAATGGAGACGGTGTACAGTTGTATGTCAATACACATGATACGCAAAACAACACACGCTATTACCAATGGGCTTATGATGAAACCTGGCAGATTCAGTCAACTTATTACAAAGTTTTAAAATACAAGGTTACCCCGCCAAATATTTATAGTGTTGTCTACAGTGACTCTTCAACTTTTTCGTTTGATCCTAACATCATCAATTGCTGGCAGTACAATTCTTCCAGCGCACTTTTACTGGGCTCTACCGCTAAATTAAGTAAGGATGTTGTTTATCTGCCTGTTGCATTTATTCCGCATGGATCCATCAAGATCGGGTTATTGTACAGTATTAATGTGAAGCAGTATGCTTGGACAAAAGAAGGGTATGAGTTCCTGGAAAAAATGAAAAAAAATACAGAGTCAACAGGATCAATTTTTGATGCCCAGCCATCCGAATTAAAAGGGAATATCCACAATGTTTCGGATAGCAGCGAGCCTGTTATCGGTTATTTTAATATATGCCCCGTACAGGAAAAAAGAATTTTTATCAGCGTCAGTGAGCTGCCTCAATGGGATTATCAAAGCGGTTGCTACGTTGTAGAAATTAAAAATATATCTGATACTATTTTCGCGAAAGGCCTTGGACTTATGCCTACGATAGTGGGAGAGACTTCACCTACTGGTAGTATTGCTACTTTTTTTGCAGCACCGCACGAATGCGTTGATTGTACGTTAAGGGGATCTAATAAAAAGCCGGTATACTGGCCATAATGAACTGGTTTAAAAGGATGTTTTATAATATTTCAGGAAATTAATAATGCATAAAAAATTATTGATGCAGTCTTTCAGATTATACCTGTGCATAATTGTATTTTCTGCCGCTATCTGCACATCGGTACAGGCGCAGCAGGATAAAGAGGCATTGCTTAGAGATCGGTTCAATGAATATAACCAGCAGGTGTTGCAGGAAAAACTGTATGTGCATACAGATAAAAATTTTTACCTGGCTGGAGAAATTTGCTGGTTCAAAATATATAATACAGATGCTTTTTTTCACAAGCCGCTTGGCCTCAGTAAACTTGCTTATCTGGAAGTACTTGATAAAAATAATAAGCCTGTATTGCAGGCAAAAGTGCCGATAAAGGAAGGCGATGGTAACGGTTCTCTGCAGTTGCCCATTTCATTAGTGTCCGGAAAATACCTGTTGCGTGCTTATACCAGCTGGATGAAAAATTTCAGCGAAGCTTATTTTTTTGAAAAGCCAATTACAATTGTCAATACGCGGAAAGTATATGAAGGTAATACGCTGCAGAAAAAAAATAAGTATGATATACAGCTCTTTCCCGAAGGGGGCAATTTGGTGAATGGGATACAAAGCAAAGTTGCTTTCAGGGTGGTAGATCAAAATGGTAAAGGGTTATCGTGCCGGGGTATCATTATAAGCGATAAAGCAGATACAGTAGGTTATTATACTACGGTAAAATTTGGAATGGGTAATTTCTTATTGACTCCGGAAGCAGGACACACCTATAAAGCAATAACTGTATTACCCGATAGCAGTCATATCATACTGGATTTACCGCTGGCATACAATGATGGATATGTTATGCATCTCGGTGAATCGCCTAACAGGCAATTGAAAATAACCGTTCAGGCACCTGCTTCATCCTATTCTCCTCCTGTCATCCTTTTTGCACATACAAGAGGATCAGTAAAAGCAGTGGCAAGCGGTATACTGCGCAATGGATACGCAGAGTTTTTTGTTGATATAGATAAACTTGGAGATGGAATTTCTCATTTTACCATTTTTAATGAAGAGCGGAAGCCGGTATGCGAACGTTTATTTTTTAAGAAGCCTGTACAGCACCTTGAAATAACTGCAACTGCAGATCAGCCGGAATATGAACAGCGGAAGAAAATGGACATTAAAATTCTTTCGGCTGACCAGGACGGAAAGCCAATACCTGCTAATATGTCCATGGCTGTTTACCGAATTGATTCTTTGACAGGGCCAGACGAAATGGACATCAGCAATTACCTTTGGCTGAGTTCCGACCTGGTTGGAAGAATTGAATCACCCGGCTATTACTTTACAAGCCAAACCCCGGAAACCACAGAAGCGCTGGATAACCTTATGCTAACCCAGGGGTGGCGCCGCTTTCGTTGGGAAGACATACTTCAGCGTACAACACCGTCTTTTGAATTTGCACCAGAGTATAAAGGGCATATTATCAGGGGCAGGGTAACCAGCAATGCCACAGGGCAGGCTGTGAAAGGTGTTGAATGTTTTTTGTCAGTTGCAGGAACAAGAACCCAGTTTCGGGGTGATATAAGTGATGACAGCGGTTTTGTAAAATTTGAAATGAATAATTTCTACGGGAATAGTGAAATTATTGTGCAGTCAGCGGGCCAGGAAGACAGCTTAAGGCATGTGGAAATAATGAGTCCTTATGCAGACAAATATTCAGTCACCATTCTTCCTGAATTCTCACTTCCTGAAAAGAACGCGGCAACATTGCTCAATCAAAATGTTTCCGTACTGGTGCAAAACACTTATGCAGGTCATAAGTTAAAGCAATTTATAGCACCCTCTATTGATACAATGCCATTTTATATTAAGCCCGATGCGGCATACATGCTGGATGATTACGTAAGGTTTACTACGCTTGAAGAAGTATTGCGTGAGTATGTACCTGATGTAAACGTAAGAAGAAGAGATGGTAAATTTTACTTCCCGGTTTTTGATCACATCAGGAAAGAATTTTTCCAGGTAGATCCATTGGTATTGCTGGACGGGGTGCCGGTGTTTGATATAAATAAATTAATGCGTTATGATCCCCTTAAAATAAAAAAACTTGAAGTGGTGGCGCGGATGTATTTTTATGGCAACATGTATTTTGGCGGTATCGTAAATTTTATCACTTATAAAGGAGATCTGCCCGGTTATGAACTGGACCCGCATGCAACCGTTATAGATTACGAAACGTTGCAAATGCAAAGAGAATTTTTTTCGCCGGTTTATGAAACGCAGGAACAGTCTGGTGGCAGGCTGCCTGATTTCCGAACACTTTTACACTGGTTGCCCGTGGTTAAAACAAATAAAGAAGGGAAACAGGAAACAGTTTTTTATACATCAGATATGCCGGGTCAATTTGCGGTGGTGCTGCAGGGAATAACCGCAGACGGAAAAACAGGCAGTAAAACTATCTTTTTCCGGGTTAAGGAAAACGATTCGGTTGCAGGAAAAAAATAGCCACGCAAATAATCATCTGCACCCCCAAACCAATTCACGCAATAATTAAAACTATATGAAGAAATTCTATTTGTTATACTGTTTGTTATCAGCCATATCGGTAAATGTATTTTGTCAGAGCTACGTTGCGGAGTTTAATAATCCTAAAATAAAAGTTAAGCCGCTAGTTCCGGTAAAAGCATATGCTTTTAATCTTACGGATGTAAAAATAACAGGCGGTGTTTTTAAAAAAGCGATGGATCTTGATGGCGCCTACCTGCTGGAGATAGAGCCAGACAGGTTGCTGCATCGTTTTCGCGAATATGCAGGTTTACCGGTTAAGGGAGCATTGTATGGAGGATGGGAGAGTGAAACAATTTCAGGGCATACACTGGGGCATTATCTTTCGGCCTGTGCCATGATGTATGCATCTACCCATGATGAAAAATTTAAAGAACGAACTGCTTACATTGTTAGCGAACTGGCCATCTGCCAGCAAGCCCGTAAAACAGGTTATGTGGGTGCTGTTCCCAATGAAGATACTGTATTTGCGCAGGTGGCCAGGGGGGAAATACGTTCACGTGGATTTGATTTAAATGGCGCATGGGTGCCATGGTATACAATGCATAAAGTAATAGCAGGTTTACTGGACACCTATTTATACTGCGGCAACAAGCAGGCTGTTGATGTGCTGAATAAAGTATGCAGATGGATAGATGTTGAATTGAAAAATCTCAATGATGTCCAGTTGCAAAAAATGCTGGACTGCGAACATGGTGGAATGAATGAAGTTCTTGTAAATATGTATGCTGTTACCGGCAATAAAAATTACCTGGAGCTATCATATAAATTTCATCATAAAGCAGTGCTGGATTCCCTGGCCAGGCAAAAGGATGTAATGCAGGGAAGGCATTCCAATACCAATATTCCAAAGGTCATTGGTGCAGAACGACGATACCAGCTTACAGGCGATACAAAGGATAGTACCATTGCGGATTATTTCTGGCACACTATCGTTAACCATCACACGTATGTAAACGGTGGCAACAGCAATTACGAGTACCTTGGCGATGAGGACAAGCTTAACGACCGGCTGAGCGATAATACTACGGAAACCTGCAACACATATAATATGCTGAAATTAACACGCCAGCTTTTTGCGTTTAATCCACGGCCGGAGTATGCAGATTTTTATGAGCGTGCCCTTTACAACCATATACTTGCAAGCCAGGAACCTGATAGTGGCATGATGTGTTATTTTGTACCATTGAGAATGGGCGGTAAAAAAGCTTTTTCAGACAAATTCAATTCATTCTGGTGCTGTGTAGGCTCAGGAATAGAAAATCATTCAAAATATGGAGAGGCCATTTACTACCGGAGTGCTGACGGTGGATTATTTGTCAATCTTTTTATTCCTTCGCAATTAAACTGGAAAGAGAAAAATATTACCATTACACAAAATACTTCTTTCCCTGAAAGCAATGCCAGTTCACTTACTGTAACTTCCTCGCGGCCATCAGCTTTTATATTGTATATCAGGAACCCATGGTGGTCAGCTAACAATATTATCATAAAAGTAAATGGTAAACAGGTAGAAGCAAAAAAAGCAACGAATGGTTATTTTGCGGTAAGCAGAACCTGGAAGAATAATGATAAATTGGATATTGCTTTCGACATGCATTTATATACGGAGAGCATGCCGGATAATAAAAACCGGGTTGCATTATTATATGGTCCGGTTTTGTTGGCAGGCGATCTGGGGGCAACAATGCCTGATCCTGTATATGGTACACCGGTTTTATTAACCAGCAATCACAATGTTACTGAATGGGTAAAACCTGTTGCCAATAAACCGCTGACATTTAAAATGCAGGGCGTGGGTAAACCGTTTGATACGGAGTTGTCACCTTTCTATGCAATGCACCGTGATTTTTATAGTGTTTACTGGGATTATTTTACCAATGAAGAATGGGTATCAAGGGAAGCGGCTTATAAAGAAGAAAAAGTACAGCAGAAAGCAATAGAAGAAAGAACCATTGATATAATGAGACTTGGAGAGATGCAGCCGGAAAGGGATCATAATCTTCAGGGATCGATTAATTCATACCCGGGCAATGCACTAACCCGTACAGGCAGGGAAGCCAGGGCCGGGGGCTTTTTTTCTTTTGACATAAAAGTAAAGCCTGGTGTACAGAATATACTGCTATGTACTTATTTTGGGGATGATAAAAACAGTGCATTTGATATTTTAATTAATGATGTAAAACTGGTTTCGGTAGAATGGAATGGTGGAACAACAGGTAAGTTTTATGATAAAGAGTACCTCATACCGGCTGATATGATCAAAGACAAAGCATCAGTCAATATACGCATAGCAGCCAATGCAGGTAAAACAGCCGGGCGGGTTTTTGGATGCCGTATCGTCACACCTGAGCCTGTTATAAAAAATGATTAAATCAGAATTTACCTGTTAATGATTAGCAGGGTTAATCCGGGTATGGTAAACTGAATGACTTTCATTTAAACCAGTGTTGCAGGTAATTTTAGCTTTTATAGTATTTGGAGATAGAATATGTAAAAAAGTATTGTAGCCTGAATGTAATAATACCATTCGTTACTGCAACCGGGATTATCTTTGCCCCCGGTAGCTGTATCAATCAGGTTTGAAGCGGAAAATATATTTTTGTATGAAGTATTCTAAATGGATTGGTTTACTATCAGTGATAACGGTAATAATAGTTTGTTATACTCCATGGATATATGTTCAGTCGGTTCAATTGTTAATTGGAGGGATGTTTTCTAATGGGAAACATAATTTTGGAAGGCCCGGCCTTATGAATATTATATGTTGCGTGGGAGCAGGTATATTATTTTTATTGCCGCAAATATGGGCCAAACGTACAAATATTTTCTTCTGCGGGTTTAATATTGCCTGGAGTATCCGTAATTATATTCTTGTTGGCCGTTGTTATAGTGGAGAATGTCCGGCAAAGAAAATTGGTTTGTATTTGCTGCTCATAGCCTCCGGTATTATGCTGTTAATGTCATTGATGCCTGATGCCGCAATAAATGAGGAGAGAAATAAAAAGAAGGATGCTTTATAAAAAGGACATTCTCCGTAATGTCTTCAATTTAAGATTGCTAAAATATATTTTACAGACTGTTTATTATATTTTCAATATTATTCCTGTTAAACGGTTTATGCAGGAAATAAGAAGCTCCTTCATTTAATGCTTTTTCATTTAACTGCTTTTCATTGTAGGCCGTCATCATTACAATTTTTGCCACAGGATAGGCTTCAATCATACTTTTAATAAAATCAATTCCTTTGCCATCAGGAAGGTGATTGTCAAGGAATATATAATCCGGCTTTAAATGTTTAATAACATTTAATGCATCTTCCAGGGCATGAATGCTTTGTGCCAAAAAATGTTCTCTTTCCAAAACTAATTCCATCAGCATACACAATTCTTTTTCATCGTCTATAATTAGCACACTTTTTTTAGGAGAAACTTTCATTAAGTATTTTTTATGCTTCTAAGTAGCTGGTAGTTTTACATGTTCAGCGCTCACCCTATATTCACACATTTATATATAAATTTGTGCCAGATTCTATAACCGGGCGTGGACCTGATATAGGTAAAAAAAGCTGCACCAGCCGATTTAAAAAAATGGTAAATTTTCTGGCACAGTTTTAATGTATGGTATATTGTTAATTCTATTATTATACCAACATAAACAAAAAAATTATGGGAAATCTATTGTACCTGATTGCGGTTATTCTTGTAATAGCATGGGCTATTGGTTACTTTGGGTATCATACCGGCGGTATTATACACGTTTTACTCGTGATAGCCATTATAGCAGTATTGCTAAAGGTAATCCGGAGGGCGTAATAATTTATTCCCCTTGTACAATCAGGTCCTTTACGGGCCTGATTTTTTTTGTGGAAAATAATCAACACAATTTTTAAATGTCTGCGTAAGTAATTATAAAAGACGATATTTATAGGGGCATAACAATTGCCTTACAAGAAAAACCTAAAACTCAGATTATGAATACCATGAAATTTATGATAGTCAGTGCAATTGTCTTATTAACATCACTTATAGGTACTGCACAAGTTTCCGCAGATTCAATTAGTTCTTTAAAACAGCAGAAGCAGTCACTTGAATTGAGTAATAAAATCAACGAGCACAAAATGAAGCTGGCAAAGTTGGAAAACACACTCGATAAAAAGACCCGGGAAATGGAGAGTACCGCTGAAGATGCGCGGAAGGCTGCTGAAGAAAACGCTGAAGCAGCATCCAGGCTAAACGGAGATCCGCAGGATAAAGCCCTCGCAAGAAGATCTGAGAATGCCGGAGACGGTGCCAGGAAAAATGCAAAACGCGCCAGAGCTGCCGCAAACAGCCTCGCAGATTTAAAAAAGGATATTGAGTCGCTAAGAAATAAAATTGCTGAGGAAGAAACAAAGCTAGCCATTAACCCTGTAGCTATACCTGTACAGCAATAAAGCAATTATAAAATAACCCATGCTGAAACAATACCCCTTTTATTTTAAGTGTACCCTTATCTTACTTGGACTTATCTTATTTGTCTATATTATTTCTGGTCTCAGGCAAATATTGGTACCTCTTTCGTTCGCTCTTGTGATAGCAATTTTACTAAATCCGCTTGTAAATAAGCTTCAGCAATGGAAGCTGCCAAAGGTGCTATCTATTTCAATTGCTTTACTGATTGCATTTCTTTTTATTGCAGGAGTTAGCTATTTTTTGTCTGCACAAATTGCAGGGTTTACGGACCAGTTGCCATTGATGAAAAAGAAGATCATACAATTGGTAGAACAGGTGCAGCATGATATAAGCCGGCGGTTTAATATAGATATTGAAAAACAGCAGCAGGCTATGGAAGAAGCCGGGGCAAAAATGAAACCACTCATCGGTTCTACGGCAGGAGCGTTAATGAGCTCACTGGCGGCGCTGATATTACTCCCTGTATATTCTTTCCTTTTTCTATATTATAAAACACTTTTACTGAATTTTCTATATGAAGTTTTTGCAGAAGAAAATGTCAAAGATGTTGGCGCAGTATTAAAACAAACCAAGGGCGCAATACAGAGCTATATGTATGGGTTAGTAGTTGAAACTACAATCGTTGCCATACTTAATTCGCTGGCACTCTTAATACTGGGTGTTAAATACTGGATACTATTGGGTATCATAGGAGCTATTCTTAATATTATACCGTATATAGGCGGCCTCATATCAGTTGCCCTGCCTATTATTATAACTACCGCTACCAAAGACGGATTTCATACCCAAATACTGGTAATTGTATGTTATATGGTTATCCAGTTTATAGATAATCATTTTTTGGTCCCTTATATCGTTTCTTCTAAAGTAAAAATAAATGCACTAATATCAATTGTATTTGTTTTATTGGGCAATGCGGTCTGGGGAGTATCAGGTATGTTTTTATGCATACCATTTGCGGGCATTTTAAAAATCATTTTTGACAGGATAGATGAATTAAAACCCTGGGGTAGACTGCTGGGCGATGAAATACCTGTCAGGCCGAAAGGCCAATGGCCGAAACTCCGCAAAGGCCGTAGTACATTAAAAGCCGTAAAAACAAACAATAATCAAGTCTAGTCCGTACAATGTTAATTGACAGCATTAGAATTTACCGGCACTGGTTGCGATGGGTATAATAATTTTGCATAACAAGTACCCAATTTAAAGCCTTACTCCCAATAGATTTTCTTTATTTCTTATGTAGAAATATTTCTACATAGATGCCAAGGATACACTGCCATGTTATTAAAATACAATGATGTCCTATTGATTAGTAAATCTAATCCGTGTTCTGATTTTGTGGCAGGTTATTAGTTTATATTCGGTAATTATACAGGCAAAACCATAACCTTTCTTGCTTATGTTCAGTAAACGTTCCTTTAGCCCGATACTTATTGATATAGCTAATCAGACAATTTTTTTTAAATCATTTTTCAGGAATAGTTTAAAAAGAGGGTTTGAATGGGAGGAGTTTTGCAGGCAGGCATATACAACGGGATACAGATCCATTGGTATCATTGCACTTACCGGTTTTATACTTGGTTTTGTTTTGACGTTGCAGTCTCAACCTACAATGAAACAATTTGGTGCAGTCAGCTTTATTCCGGGCATGGTATCCATCTCAGTAATACGTGAAATTGGTCCTGTGATAGTAGGACTTATTTGTGCAGGCAAAATTTCGTCGAGTATGGGGGCCGAATTGGGCAGCATGAATGTGACCGAGCAGATTGATGCTATGGTAGTGTCTGGAGCAAATCCAATGCAGTACCTGGTAGTTACCAGGATACTTGCCTGTACCCTTATGACACCATTGCTTACCATTTTTGCAGATGTGATTGCATTATTTGGCGGTTTTACCGCTTCCAATCTGGGAGGAGAAATGAGTTCCAGGCTATATTTTTATAAGGCCACTTCCGTACTGGAGTTTTCTGATGTCATTCCATCTTTAATTAAAAGTGTACTTTTTGGTTTTGCCATCGGTTTTGTAGGTTGTTACAAGGGTTTTAATTCTAACCGGGGTACAGAAAGTGTAGGATTGGCTGCTAATTCAGCGGTAGTCACATCTTCAGTATGGATCATCATTATTGATGCTATAGTGGTGCAGATAACCAATGTTTTTATTTATACATAGTTCAGTAGAAAATTAATGGAACAAGTAATAGAAATACAGGGATTAAAAAAAAGCTTTAACGGTGTACAGGTATTGACCAATATTAATCTTACCGTAAATAGGGGGGAGAATGTAGTTATATTGGGTAAATCAGGCGAAGGTAAATCCGTAACCATAAAATGTATTACTGGTTTAATGCAACAGGATGAAGGCACCTTAAGGGTGTTTGGTAATGAGGTGAATGAACTGGCCAGGCAGCAACTAAAAGATTTAAGAAAACGTATTGGTTTTCTTTTTCAGAATTCTGCGTTGTATGATTCTATGACAGTCAGGGATAACCTGTCTTTTCCGCTGAAAAGAGTATCCAAAATAAAAGATAAAAAGGAAATTGAGAAGTTGTCAATGGAAGTATTGGAGGCAGTAGGCCTGGCCGATGCAATTGATAAAATGCCTTCAGAACTTTCCGGGGGTATGCGTAAAAGAATGGGATTGGCGCGCACGTTAATTGTAAAGCCAGAGATTATGTTGTATGACGAACCGACCACCGGGCTTGATACCATTACATCAAAGGAAATCAGCAACCTGATTCTTGATATGCAGCGCAGGTATCATACCTCGTCTGTAATTATTACACATGATATACCCTGTGCAAGAATAACTGCAGACCGCGTGTTGATTATGAGCCAGGGAGAATTTATAGCGGAAGGCAGTTGTGATGAACTGGAGAATTCGGAAGACTCTTTTGTACGATCATTTTTTAAATAAATTATTATGGACGTTTCTGTAACCCAAAAAATAAAAACCGGGGTATTTGTTATAGTGTGCCTGGTACTAATGCTCGCTATAATTTTTTTAGTAGGCAGCCAGAAAAATATGTTTGGTGGTACTTTTCGTGTATACGCAAATTTTAAAAACATTTCTGGCCTGAAAGAAGGTAATTATGTAAGATATGCAGGCATTAATGCAGGTACAGTAGACAATATCAGCATACTTAATGATACTACAGTTGTAGTAATGCTGTTGCTGCAGAAAAACATCAAACCGTATATAAAAGAAGATGCAATAGCCAGTATTGGAAGTGATGGGCTGATGGGGGATAAGCTTATTATTATTTCTCCGGGAACGTTTTCATCTCCGCTGGTAAAAAATGGAGGTACTGTAAAAGCTGCCAATCCTGTAGATATAGACAGGATTGTAAATAATCTTTCAAAAATATCTGACAATGCAGAAGTGCTTACAGGAAGCCTCGCCAGTGTTATGACTAAAATAAATAATGGACAGGGATCTTTTGGCAGGCTTATTAATGATGATAAACTGGTAAAAAACCTTGAAGGAACGTTAAGCTCTGCAAAGGAAACAGTGGGAACTGTTAAGAAAACAGCCAACAATGCCACTGAAACAATGGAAGCTGCAAAACACAGTTTTTTATTGCGCGGATATTTTAAACGAAAAGAAAGAAAGCGTATTAAAGATTCTACAGACAGGGCAAATAAGGAGCCAGTGCCGCTGACCAAAGAAAAAAATTAGTAAGGCCTTATGCTAAGCTGTTGCTGGTTACTGCCAGTCAATATGATAAGGTATCAATTCCGGTTGGCGGAAGTGTGACAATGGAAGATCTTGGTACAGGAATCCAGCCTATATTCGTGAAAATTTCTCAGTGAGGCGCTTATTTGTTTTATCATTTAAACTATACGCTTGTATAGTTGTTTCACTCAGTATCGCCGGATGCAATAAAAAGCCTGGTTCTGATACCACCGGCATTTCTTTTAGCAATACAGCAATTGGTTATCCGCTAACTGTTTTTATTAATGAAGCAAGCGGCATTGCCGATAGCAAAATAAATCCCGGTCACTTATGGGTAGAAGAAGATAGCGGTAACCCACCCCAGCTGTATTTATTGGACCACACAGCAGCAACAGTAAAGAAAATATATATAAAAGACGCCACCAATATTGATTGGGAGGATATAGCACTGGCTTCCGGCCCTGACGCATCAAAAAAATATTTATACATAGCGGACATTGGTGACAATAATGCAGTGCGTGCAAGTGCTGTTTTTTACAGGCTTGAAGAACCCGCTGCATCCACCGATACCGTGCGCACATATGAGGTAATTAATTTTATTTATGCAGACGGCCCAAGAGATGCGGAAGCTTTTTTGGTGGATGATATCACCAAAGACATTTATATAATCAGTAAAAGAGATGCGAAATCGAAATTGTATAAACTGAGTTATCCTTATAGTACTGCGTCTTTGAATACTGCCATTTTTGTAGAAACACTTCCGTACAACGGCGTGGTAAGTGCGGCCGCCAGCAATGATGGTAAGAGCCTGATTATTAAAACTTATCCTGCTCTTTATTATTACACCAGAACTGCAGGAGAAACAATAGCGCAATCAATACAAAAAGATTTTACCCGTTTAAATTACCAGTTAGAACCGCAGGGAGAAGCAGCATGCTTTGCACTTGATAACACCGGTTTTTATACACTAAGTGAAAAGGCAAATGGCTATGCACAGTCGTTGTATTTTTACAAGAAAAATTAATGATTGTTCTTTCTGCGATCATTAAAATAATATGAAGACTGGTAGACAGAAGTTATAAAAATCTGTCAATTAGCCCTTTCACTTTGTTCTATAATCTCATCCATGGTAATGCCGGAGTGGCTTTCATCATATACACAGATCCCGTTTTTGATTAACAATACCTGTGGAGATTCATGCGCTACATTAAATACACCTTCAACCTTGTGAGAAAGAGAGCGGTAAGTTAATAAATCAAGAAAATAAAAATCAATATTACCCGGCTGATAATTTCTTTCCAGCCTGTTTTTTGACATACTGCTGACAGCGCATCGGGTAGAGTGCTTAAAAATCACCTGCGGCCTGGTTGCAGATTGTTTTACAATTTGTTGTATCTGTGTTTCTGCGGTAAGTAATATCCAGTTCATAAAAAATAAAAAAGGCTATCTTTAAAACAATTTAAAGATAACCTTGGTTCAATTATATATAAAAGTCTTTTTCTGAAAGACGATTACAAATTAATTATTACCGGTGTCCGTATCCAACATAACCTGCTGTTGCTTTACAACCGCTTCTTGAACTTGTGCAGGAAGTCATTGTGAAGCCGGCCGCGATAAGCAGTACGAGGATCAATACTTTAGCTTTCATTTTTTGTGGTATTTAAAGTTAAACAATGCAAACAGTGCGGTTAAACGCGGATACTGCCTGGATTGGCCTTTTCTGGAGGATGCGGAAATGAAATTTTTTCTGGAGGATAGCGGAGAAGAATTCAAAGAAACAACAAATTGTTTATTTATGCAACCCTCTCGCCAAATTAAAATCCATTTTTATGGATTTTTTCTGTTAAATACTTTTAGGATCAATTAGTTAGGTTGACAAGATATATTTTACATTTGCAGGAAGGGGGGGCATATCCTCGGGATGATAGGCCCGGGCAAAAAAATCTTCAAAAAAATTGATGTATTATCAGGCTTTTTAAATAGAATAATGGAAAAATCCGATTGTTAAAACTGATCTTTAAACAAGAAGTTAAAATGCTGAAACTAATCCGTCCACTGGCTTTTATTGATCTCGAAACCACCGGTATTAATCTTGGTTCAGACCGCATTGTAGAAATTGGGATGATTAAAATTTTGCCTGATGGTAACCGGTCCACTAAAAGAAAACTTCTGAATCCTGAAATGCCCATAACACAGGTTTCTTCAGATATACATGGTATCACCAATGAGATGGTAAAGGATGCCCCTACTTTTAAACAGGCAGCTAATGATATCAGGCAGTTCCTGGATAATTGTGATTTAAGTGGGTACAACAGTAACCGTTTTGATATACCCATGCTGATGGAGGAATTTCTTCGTGCAGAAGTTGAGTTTGATATCAAGGGAAGAAAACTGGTAGACGTACAAAAAGTTTTTCATATGATGGAACAGCGTACCCTGACAGCCGCCTACAAATTTTATTGCCAGAAAGACCTTGAGGGCGCCCACAGTGCAGAAGCTGATGCCAGGGCTACCATGGAAA
>JBDSOC010000150.1:0-3715 GCA_039915085.1 Chitinophagaceae bacterium | reverse complement strand
TATTTATTTGCAACATCAGCCGTAATGCTTTCTCAATAATTAATTATATTTATTAATGATTATTGATATAATTTATATTATTGCCAATGGGAAAGCCTGATACTGGCAAAAGCAAATCCGGCTACGGTTTTATTATCCTGTTGGTATACGGATTATTAATTGCCGGATTGTATCTCATTTATAGTCATTTTTACCAGGACCGTACAGGTAAGATTCCGCTTGCCAGTAATATTGATTGGCCGGAATACAATGGAAACGGAAACCGGGATCATTATTCAGCGCTTACACAAATTACAAAAGAGAATATCAGCCATTTAAAAGTTGCATGGATATATGCATCAGGTGGCGCAGATACAACAGGTAATCATACACAGATGCAATGCAACCCGGTTATAATAGATGGAATACTGTATGGTGTTAGTGCAAACATCCAGGTATTTGCTTTGGAAGCGGCCAGTGGAAAAGAATTATGGAAGACACATGTTATTGATAATGCGGGTACACTCAGCAGGGGGATTACTTATTTTGCTGACAGTGTTTCTAAAAAGATTTTTTTTGGCGCCGGAAAATATCTGTATGCGTTTGATGCGCTAACAGGAATGCCTTCACTGAATTTTGGAGATAGCGGAAAGATTGATCTGAAGAAGGGCATCGAAAGGGAAGGTGCTGATAACTTTGTAAGCTCCAATACACCCAATACAATTTTTAAAAATCTTATTATAACCGGGGCACGGGTTGCTGAATCTGAAACGGCACTCCTGGGCGATATAAGGGCTTATAATGTTTATACAGGCAAATTGGTGTGGACGTTTAAAACCATTCCTGAGAAAGGAGATACCGGGTATAATACATGGTCACCCGAACCCCGCAGGCACCTTGGCGGTGCTAATGCCTGGGCTGGCATGGCCATTGACCGGGAACGGGGCATCGTTTACGTACCCACCGGCTCAGCTGCGTTCGACTTTTACGGAGGCAACCGTATTGGGAATAATCTTTTTGCCAATTGTTTACTAGCACTGGATGCGGCTACCGGTAAACGCCTGTGGCATTATCAGCTGGTTCATCATGATATATGGGATCGTGATCCACCTGCTCCACCTAACCTGGTAACGGTTACCCGCAATGGAAAGAAAATTGATGCGGTTGCACAAATAACAAAACAGGGATATGTTTTTGTCTTTAACCGGGTTACCGGCGAACCTGTTTTTAATATTGAAGAAAAAGCATTTCCGGGTGGTGGTATTGCGGGGGAGCAGCCGAGTCCAACACAACCTGTTCCGTTGAAACCAGTACCTTTTACAAGGCAAAGTTTTACTGAAAAAGATTTTAATTCATTTGTTACAGGTAAAGATTCATTGATGCAAATACTAAAACAGGCCCAAACAGGCAGTGCTTATATTCCCGTTACAAATAAGATGACCATCTTTTTTCCCGGAACTGATGGGGGTGCTCAATGGGGTGGGGCTGCCGCAGATCCGGATGGTATTTTATACGTGCCTGCTAAAGAGATACCATGCTACACTTCTTTGGTAAGTTCAGATCAGCTTGCAGGCAATACATTAACGGGCACAAACTTATACGGGGTCTATTGCGCTTCCTGTCATGGTAAAGATCTTGCCGGCAATCATGACGGTTCCATTCCATCTTTGCTCAGTATAGAAAAAAGAATTAAAGAAGAAGCAGTTCGAAAAGTACTTGAAAAGGGCAGGGCAATGATGCCGTCATTTTCTCATGTGCCAGAAGAACAACGGAGAGCTATTATCGATTTCTTATTTAATAGAAAATCAGGCAAAATAAAAATGGCAGTTGCCGGCACAAAAAATAACATTACCTATAAAAACACCGGGTATAACCGTTGGTACGATAGCAATGATTACCCTGTAAGTACACCACCATGGGGTACACTGACTGCAATAGATCTGAATACAGGAGAACATAAATGGCAGGTGCCATTGGGTGAATACAAAACTTTAATTGAAAAAGGCATACCCCCAACCGGAACAGATAACTATGGCGGCCCATTGGTAACTGCCAGTGGTCTTTTGTTTATAGCTGCTTCAAAGGACGAAAAATTCAGGGCTTTCGATAAACAGAATGGCAAAATAATATGGCAAACGCAACTGCCTGCTGCAGGTTATGCTTCTGCCAGCACGTATTCAGTCAATGGCAAACAATATGTTGTGATAGCATGTGGCGGTGGTAAATTAAATACAAAATCGGGTGATAAATATGTTGCCTTTTCACTGGATGAATAAAATATTCTGTCAAACTTCCATTTGAAAAGTAACCACCTTAACTTCAATTCAACTAAAAATTGTGATGAAAATAAAACCAATGTTCCTGCGGGTAATTACAATGGCCATTTGCCTGCAAATTGTACAGCTTCATGCACAAAAAATTAATTCCTCTGTTAGTATAGAGAAGTTTGGCGCAAAAAAAGACGCTGGAGAAGATGCTACGGAAGCTGTTAAGCAAGCTTTGGTTTACATCAAACAAAATAAAATCAGTAAGCTTGTTTTTCCGAAAGGGCGATACGATTTTTACCCGGACCAGGCCATAGAAAAATACATATTCACCAGTAACAATGACGAAAGCCTGAAACGCATCATCTTTTCACTATCCGGCTTCAATAATTTTGAGATTGACGGACAAGGTGCTTCATTTATTTTTCATGGATATGTGTCGCCCTTTATTATAGAAAACTCAAATAATATCACATTAAAAAACTTTTCAATTGACTGGGAGCGTACGTTTCACAGCGAAGGGAAAATAATATCAGTTGATAAAGATGGAATGGACCTTTCGTTCTCTGATAAATTTCCCTATAAAATAGAAAATGCTGTATTGGTTTTCCAGGATAATAACCATGTGGAATATCCTTATGGCAGTTTGCTTGAGTTTGATCCGGTAAAACATGAAACAGCGTATATGGCACGGGATTATTATTTCGGTCATGGGCAGCCGGCAAAAGAAATTACTCCCGGAAATGTAAGGTTGCTGGCACCTGGTATAAAAGGAACACCCGGTAATGTAATGGTATTTAATGCCCTGAAAAGATTGTGTTCCGCCATTACAGTGTCAGATAGCCATAATCTTTTGTTTGATTCCATGAACATCTTTCATTGCGGTGGTATGGGCATTGTAGCGTTGCGCAGCCGGGATATAGAAATCAATCATCTCACGGTAACACGAAGCCCGGGAACAGAAAGGGTATTAAGCATTACTGCGGATGCGACCCATTTTGTAAACTGTGGTGGAAAACTAATGATACAAAACTCATTGTTTGAAAACCAGATGGATGATGCCGCTAATATTCATGGCATTTATGTACAGGTTACCAGAAAATTTTCTGCTACTAAAGTTGAAGTGCAATTGAAGCATGAACAGCAGCTGGGATTTGATTTTATACATGCAGGCAGCAGACTGGAGCTTGTTCACAATACTGATATGGAGGCATATGATACATTAACTGTGAAAGCAGTAAAAAGGATTAATAAAGAATATACGCAGGTGGAATTTACAAAATCACTGCCATTGCAACTGGTAATTGGTAAAGATGTATTGGCAGAAATTGATAATTATCCTGATGTAACTATCCGCCATTGTGTTATTCAAAAAAACAGGGCAAGGGGCATGCTGATTGGCTCAAGGGGAAAAGTGGTTATTGAAGACAATTTGTTTCATACTTCAGGCGCAGCTATTTTATTTGAAGGGG
>JBDSOC010000120.1:0-47243 GCA_039915085.1 Chitinophagaceae bacterium | reverse complement strand
TGAAAAGGAAGATCGGGAAAAGCAGTTTTCCAGGATTTTTCTATACTTGTAAGCGCTGCAGCAATTGTTTTTGGATTCAGCTTCATTTGAATATTATTGCTGGTAGGGCGGTACCGCAGCAACAAGGGGGCAATGGCGTTGTACAAAGATTTTTGGTTGAAATCTTTTACTACACCTACCACTTCCATAAAATAACCTGAAGTATCTCCTGGGAACTTAATTCTTTTACCAATAGCGTTATCCCACGCAAAATATTTTACCAGGTTCTCATTTACAATAATACTATGCAATGTATCAGACACGCCGGTAAAATTTCTCCCCTGTGTAATTTTCATACCCAGTGTTGGTACAAAATTTTCATCAATTGAATAAGTATCCAGGCCCTGGTCTATATAACCTTTCTTTGTTTCAACAGAAAAAAGATTGAAGTTCATGTTAGGACTACCAGGCGTGTTCTCAGAACTGCTGAAGGCGATAACCTGCGGATTGGTTCTTATCTCCATTTTAAAGTCCTTTATTTTACTGCGGATATCATTGTTTGAATTGGCAGTTAAAGACAATATCTGTTCTTTATTAAAACCGAGATCCACATTGCGCAAATATTTTAGCTGTCCATATACTACCCAGGTACAAATAAGCATGATCATGGAAATACTGAACTGAACCACCACCAGTGCACGCCGCAATACAGCATTACTGGAACCTTTGGACAAACTTCCTTTGAGGATGCTGACCGGATTAAATTTAGAAAGATAAAATGCCGGATAACTTCCTCCAACTAAACCTACAAATAAAATTATAGCCAGTAGTATCAGGAAAGTTCCAGGCTCCAGTAATGTTTTAAAGGAAATAAACTTGCCGGCAAGTGAATTAAAGGAGGGCAAAAACAACGCAATTAAACCGATGCTTAAGAGCAATGCAAAAAAAGCAGTTAGGATAGATTCAACAAGGAACTGTGCTACCAGCTGCCATTGAGTAGAGCCGCTTACTTTGCGGATTCCAATTTCTTTGGCCCTTCTTGCAGACCTGGCTGTAGTTAAATTCATGTAATTAATACAGGCAATCAGGAGCATAAAAAATGCTACCGCTGAAAAGATATAGATGTAAGACATGCTGCCCGTTTCTTCTGGTTCACCGGCGGTTTCTGAATGCAGGTGAATGGCGGTAATGTTCTGGACAACAAAATCTATTTTAACATTAAACTGTACAAAGATGGAAGCCAGGTATTTATCATACAGTGCTTTTAATTTCTTTTCAAATGCCACCGGACTGGTGTTTGGTTTTAATAAAACATAGGTATTGAATCCAAAACTACCCCAGTTATTTCCAAAGTCTGGCGGCAATGTATTTCGTGATACAAGGATATTAAAAATAAGGTGCGAATTTTTAGGCACATCTTTTACAACAGCGGTTACTGTAAAATTATCTCCTTTGGCATCCTGTAATATCTTGCCAACATAGCTTTTGTTTTTACCAAAATATTTTTCTGCCAATGTTTGCGTGAGCACCATTGTTTTGGGAAGATTCAGCGCTGTTTGCGGATTGCCTTCTATAAATTGGTGTGTAAAAACAGAAAACACATTGCTGTCAGCATAAAAAACCTTTTCTTCATAAAACTTAAGCTCGCCATTCTTATACATTGTTTTACCGTTCCCTACAAGGCGAACAGCTTCCTCCACTTCCGGGTAATCATGCTTTAGCGCCGGCCCTAATGGAAATGGCGTACTAACCCACTTCATCATGTCCTTGTCTTTCTCTTTTATATAAGAATTAATACGATAAATACGATCCGCCTTTTTATTGGAACGATCATAACTCAGTTCATCTTTAATATAAAAAATCAAGAACAAACTGAAAGTGATACCAATGGTAAGCCCAAGGATATTCAGCAGGCTGTATCCTTTATCCCTTTTAAAATTCCGTAAAGCAACAAGCAGCAGGTTTTTTATCATAATGGGTTATTTCCTTATTTATCAATCACCACCGTTGCAAATCAAAATCAAAGACTGAGATTTGGACACCCCTCGGCAATGTAATTAAAGAAGGGCCGGGGGGTGAGGTCATTCACTTCTCAAACTTTTAACCGGATTGCTTAGTGCCGCTTTAATCGCCTGGAAACTAATGGTAACCAATGCTACCGTTGCAGCAATGATGCCTGCCAAAATAAATATCCACCATGGCATATTGATACGGTAAGCAAAATCCTGCAACCAGTTGTACATGGCATACCAGGCTACAGGAAAAGCAATGATAGCGGCAATACCCACCAGTTTTAAAAAATCTGTTGACAACAATCCTACAATACTTCCTGTACTGGCGCCCAATACTTTGCGGATACCAATTTCTTTTACCCGCTGACTGATGGTAAAGGCAGAAAGGCCAAACAAACCAAGACAGGCAATAAGAATTGCGATGCCGGCGAATACCGTAAATATATTCCCCTGCTTCTGTTCTGATTTGTATAATGCGTCAAACTTTTCGTCCAGGAATACTGCCTGGAAAGGTGTTTGTGGTGCAAATTTTTTCCAAACATTTTCCAGATGGTTCATCGCTGCCTGTACATTATTGCCTGCAATTTTTATAGTCAGGTTATGAAATGCAGGATCATACAATGAGCTTTTTACAAATATCATTGGTGCAATTGCCTGGTGCAGGCTTTCAAAATTAAAATCTTTTACAACGCCAATGATATGGCCCCTTGTATCACCATATTTAAAATCTTTTCCTATTGCGCCGCCTGTTGTCCATCCCAATGCCTTCACGGAAGATTCATTCAAAATAAAATTAGCCGTATCTGTACCAAATTCTTTTGAGAAATTTCTGCCAGCTGCCATTTGCATACCATAAGCAGGAATAAAATAATCGTCTATATAGATAGCTTTTATGTCAGTAGTAACAGGATTTATTGAATCGCCGGAAAGCGTAGCGGCGCCCTGGTAATCCAACAGCCTGCCACTGGGCACCCTGCTGGAGCGTGCTACTTCTTTAAAGTTAGCATCGGATGATAATTCATTCCTGAATGACTCAAATTGTTTATGAATACTATCGTTGTAGTCCATAAGCACGATGTGATCACGGTTAAACCCAAGCGATTTTTTTTGCATAAAATGCAATTGCTGAAATACAACTGCCGTGGTAATGATGAGTATAATAGAGATAGAGAATTGTGTTACTACAAGAACTTTCCTGAAGGAGATATTTCCACCACTGGTTTTAAACAGGCCTTTGAGTGTTTTTATTGGTTGAAAGCCCGACATAAAAAGTGCGGGGTAAATACCTGAAAGAATACCCACAATAAAAGGTGCAAGAAAAACTGGTATAAGCACCTGCCATTTCATTAAAATAGCAACCGACAATTGTTGCTCTGTCATTTTATTAAGCCAGGGCATAGTAACCAGTAACAATCCAGCTGCAAGTATAATGGCAACCCATGATATCAGTACCGATTCACTCAGAAACTGGAAGATTAATTCTTTTCTTCTTGCACCAATTACTTTGCGGATACCGATCTCTCTGGCACGCAAAGCTGACCGTGCAGTGGAGAGGTTCATGTAATTAATACACGCAATCAACAGGATGAAAAATGCAATGGCAGCAAAAATATAGACCCGTTTAATATCACTGTTTTGTTCTGCCTCGTAGTCGGTGTGAGAGTAAAGGTGGATATCTGTTAACTTTTGCAGTTCCAGTTTAGTAAATTGCGAAGGTTTTTTGCCACCATATTGATCCGCCATGTGATTGTCGAGAAATGCGGGAAAGCGGGCTGTCATTTTATTAACTTCATAATGCTGCGGCAATAGTATATAAGTAAAGAAAGAATTATTGCCCCAATTGGTGCGAAGACCTTTCTCACCATACACCAATGAATCTTTCAATGTATTAAACGATACCATCATTTCAGGGTGCATATGTGCATTCTGTGGAAATGGTTTGTAAATACCTGTTACTTTTAAATCAAACTGGTTATTAACCCGCACCACTTTATTCATAGGGTCTTCCTCACCAAAATATTTTTTAGCGGTTTCTTCTGTCATCATTACAGAATAGGGATCAGCAAGCGCTGTTTTAGCATTGCCTTTTGTAACGTCTGCTGAAAAAACATCAAAGAAATTTTCATCAGCAAAAAAGACATGCTGTTCATTGAGCAACTTTTCTTTGTAGCGCAGGGGAGTAATGCCGTTGTCGAGCAGTCTTGTTATTTTTTTAATTTCAGGAAAATCGCCGGGAAGATAATAGCCAAACGGAGGAGCCACGGTGCCGAGTGTCAGCGATACCACGCCATCCTGGTTATTGAAACTGCGGATGACACGGTATACGTTGTCAGCATTTTTATTGTAGCGATCGTAGCTGAGTTCATTCAGCACATAGGTTGTGATCAGGAGGCAGCAGGTGAGGCCAACTGTTAGTCCAAAAAGATTAATGAAAGAAATGAACTTGTATCTGAGCAGGTTTCTTAGCGCAATCTTAAAATAGTTCCTTATCATAGTCAAGAGAATTAAATTGTTATGGAAGATCTGTTAGTTCTCCGACGATGTTCCTGCTATACATGTTACATCTTTCGGGTAAAAATCTTTCATAGGTTCACTCTCATTTTATGCGGGTCATTTACCAGGGACGGACATTTTAATTTAAAATCAAAAATTGGTGGAAACTATTTTCACATTTCCACATCGGGCAGGGGCAGGCCCTGCACTTTACTCAGTTCTTAATGATTTTACCGGGTTGGCTATCGCCGCCTTTATAGACTGGTAGCTAACAGTTGCCAGTGCAATAAGAACAGATAATATACCTGCTCCGGCAAATACCCACCATTCTATGTTGATGTGGTAAGTATAATTCTGCAGCCATTTATCCATGGCCCACCAGGCAACAGGAGAAGCTATCAGCAGTGAAACAGTTACCAGCTTTAAAAAATCTTTTGATAATAATGATGTGATGCTGAAAACCGAGGCGCCTAATACTTTGCGTACGCCAATCTCTTTGATCCTGTTTTCTGCCATGTAAGTTGCTAATCCAAATAAACCAAGGCAGGAGATAAAAATGGTGAGACCCGCAAATAAAACGGCCAGCGTACCGGTGCGTTGCTGCGACCTGAATTTCCTGGCATACGATTCATCAGCAAAAACAAATTCGGCAGGGTACTGCGGATTGTATTGCCGGAATATTTTTTCCAGTTTGCCTATATTATCAGCGGTGTTATTGGCCCCGTTTAGTTTCATGTGCATTACCTGGAAATAATTGCCATGCGGACTAGGTCCGTTTATCATCATGGGGTTTACCTTTTTTTCAAAAGGAGACTCAAGAATAAAATCTTTTACCACACCCACCACATGCATTTTAAAATCGCCGCCCCTTATTTCTTTTCCGATAGGATCTTTTATGTGCATGGCTGTTACTGCGGCCTCGTTCAGCATCACGGCGTTACTGTCAGTAGGGTAGTTGTAAACGTCTATATCACGCCCTTCTTTTAGGTTAACCCCTATTGTTTTTATAAAACCGGCATCTGATCCCAGTCGCGTAAAATCAAGCTTCTTATCGGTTTCTGTACTGCCTTCCCAGGTAAATCCCCAGCTATCGCTCCACCGCTGTGTAATGGGATTGGCAGACCGGGTTACTGAAACTACGGCCCCGCTTTTTATAACGTCATTTTTAATAAGCAGGTAGTTTTTGTCGGCATCACCCTGCATAAATGCATACACAAGGTTATTGCGGTTATAGCCTGCATCCCTGTTTTGTGCAAACTTTATCTGGTGCTGAATAATAATAGTAGAGATAATAAGAATAATAGCAAATGTGAACTGAAGTACTACAAGCACTTTGCGTGGTGTTACCAGTGCATTTACTTTTTTAAAAGTACCTTTTAAGACTTTTACCGGTGTAAAAGATGAGAGGTAAAATGCAGGATAGCTGCCTGCGAGGAAACCCGTAAATATTATAAACGCGATTGCAAAAAGCCAATAAAGCGGGTTGCTGAAATCAATGAATAAATCTTTTCCCACCAGTTGGCTAAAACTACCAAGACTTAGTTCTACCAGTATAATGGCAAGTACAAACCCAATAATAGAAAGCAGGATACTTTCACCAATAAACTGTGCGATCAGCGAACTTTTCAAGGCGCCTGCCACTTTGCGGATGCCCACTTCTTTTGCTCTTTTTTCGCTTCGTGCAGTAGACAGGTTCATAAAATTGATGCAGGCAATTAATAAAATCAATCCTGCAATTACGCCAAAAAGGCGTACGGTCTCTACCTGGCCGTCAACCAAATTACCATTTTCATTTTTGGAATAGAGGTGTTGCCTGCTAAGTGGATAAGAAAAAACCTTTTCTGATTCATCTGAATGGCTGGTGGTGATGTCTTTTACTTTTTTATCAAAACCGGCGTGGGAAGCGCCCGGTTTTAATGTTACGTAGGTGGTCACTGAATTATTACCCCAGCCTTTGTCATTCCAGCCAAGTTTGTCCATAAAGGCCCATGGCAGCAGGTATTCAAAATCAAAGGACGTGTTATTGGGCAAATCTTTTAATACAGCGCTTACGGTAAAATTGGCATTACTGTCAATCAGCACCGTTTTACCCATGGCGTCTTCATTGCCAAATAATTTTTTCGCCATTTTCTCTGTAAGTACAATATTGTAATTGCCCGCCAGCGATTGTTTTACATTGCCGGTAATCAAAGGAAAATCAAACATGTTCAGAAAGCCACTGTCAGCAAAAGCGCCCCTCACATTAAACTTTTTCTCGCCTACCGTGGTTAAAAAAGTAACGTTGTTATACCGGACTGCATCTTCTACTTCAGGGTAATCGTGTTTAATGGTGGTGGCCATAATTTTAGGTGTACTGTTCCAGGCCCACATTTCACCATTAAATTTATCGCGGTTATACATGGTATACAACCGGTCTGATTTCTTATAGAACCGATCAAAACTCAATTCATTTTGAATCCATAATAAAATAAGAATGGCGCTGGCCATACCAATTGTAAGGCCAAGAATATTTATAAAAGAATATCCCTTTCTCTTCCACAAATTGCGGAATGCTATTTTGAAGTAGTTTTTGAGCATATATTACAGCTATTGGCTTTTGGCCATAAGCCATTAGCGCTTTTGCTGAAAGGGTTTTACTAACAGCTGACAGCTAACGGCTCCAGTTATACAAGAATATTTTCTGTTACCGTTTGCCCGTCAAGCATACGTATAATGCGGTGACTGTAACGCGCATCATGCTCGCTGTGTGTAACCATAATAATTGTAGTGCCTTGTTCATTTAAATCTGTCAGCATTTCCATTACTTCATTACCATTGCTGCTATCCAGGTTACCAGTAGGCTCATCCGCCAGTATCAGTTTAGGTTTGTTTACTACAGCACGGGCTACGGCCACACGCTGTTGCTGACCGCCGGATAATTGTTGCGGGTAATGGTTGCGCCTGTGCATGATCTGTACTTTATCCAGCACTTCTTCCACGCGTTTTTTTCTCTCATCACTTTTAATGCCCAGGTATATCAATGGCAATTCAACGTTTTCAAAAACTGTCAACTCATCAATAAGGTTAAAACTCTGGAATACAAACCCGATATTACGTTTGCGCAACTCAGCTCTTTTGCGTTCATTGAATTTGGCAACTTCAATTCCGTTAAATAAAAAACTACCGTCATCGGGATCATCTAATAAACCAAGAATGTTCAGCAAAGTAGATTTGCCACAGCCGGAAGGGCCCATCACGGCAACAAATTCACCGTCTTTTACTTCAAACGATAATTTATTTAATGCAACGGTTTCTACTTCTTCTGTGCGGTAGATTTTCTCAAGACCGGTAATGTTTATCATCTTGTTACAGTTTAGATTGAAAAGATTGGTATAATGAATAAGTAAAAACTAATGTTATTTTAATTGAGTATAACGGGCCTGTACAGTTTTAGTTACAGGTTAAACAGCGACCTGCTAAAAGGCGAAGCAGGCAAACTGCTTATCCCTTCTGTTGCAACCGCTGGTTTTTCTTTCGTCACGGATACATTTTTTGTTACAACCCGGTGAAAGCAGGTTCCGCATTCTTTTGGAGAAGCAGACAAATGCATGCTTACAACCACAAGGACGATATAAATTATTTTTTGTTTCATAAAACAAGGTTTAATGATATAAGGTATTTGGTTTATTATTTTTTTAGTACCAGTTCCTGGATAGTCCCATAATTTTCATAGCTGGAAGTAATTACTTTGTCGCCTGGATTTAAACCGCCCAACACTTCATAATAATCAATGCTCTGGCGGCCCAGTTGTATATCTACACGGCTCGCGGTTTTACCATCTTCGCTTACTTTAAATATCCAGTTACCACCGGTTTGCTGGTAAAAACCACCTTTGGGTAATAAGATAGCTACTGTTTCATCACTTAATGCCAGCACAATCTGCAATGTTTGTCCGCGGCGAATACCCCCTGGCACATCACCCACAAATTCCATATCTACCTGGAAAGTATTATTGAGTACCTGCGTAAATACTTTTTTAATTTTTAATTTGTATGATTTATTAGCAAAAGTAAAATCACCCATCTGGCCAACGAATATGCGCGAAAGATAATGCTCATCTACATTCACCCGTACCTTAAATCCGTTTAGTACATCTATTTGTCCAAGCCTTTGACCTTTATTTTTATTTTCGCCAATTTCTGCATCCAGGGAAGTAAGCTGGCCATCAACCGGGGCACGTACAATCAGGTCGCCCACTTTCTTTTCCATGATCTGGAGCGCTTGCTGCGAACCCTGGTAAGATCTTTTATCCTGTGCAGACTGCTGTGAACGTGAAGCAGAATCCTGCTGTAAAATCTGTTCTATTAAAGTTCTTTTCTGCTTATAATAATTGTAGTTGTTTTCAGCCTGTTTAAATTCCTGCAAACCGATTGCTTTTTCATCATACAGGCGTTTGTCAAGTTTATAAACGCGTTCAGCTTCATTGTACAAACTTTCCACGTCGGCCATTGAAGTTCTTTTGTTAACTGTATTTTGCGATGCGTTAGTCTGGTTGATCTGCATCTGCGTTAAAGTATTGTACACCTGGCTCTGCTGGCTCATCATATTCATCATCAAATCTGTGTTGGTCATGCGCAGAATAGGCTCACCTTTTTTCATTGTGGCACCGTCTTCCACATATTTTTCCTCCACACGGCCACCCTCCGTAGCATCCAGGTAGATAGAAGTAAGGGGGAGTACCACGCCATTAACCGGTATATTGTCCTTGTAAGGACCTTTTTTAATTTCGCTGATAGTAAGCCGATCTGTATCCTGGTTCAGTTTTGATTTGCCAGAAGTAAAATAATAACTGGCGCCAATAAGGCCAGCAATAGCTACAATTCCGCCAATCGTTAATAAACGCTTTGTTGACCATCTCTTTTTTGCTATAACTCTATCCATTTTTTAAATTCATTTAATTTTAAAAAAGCTACGCCCGGTCTGGCTACCAGGCGTAGCTTAACAAACACATGAGAAACTTCCGGCACATGTATAGATAAGAATGTGCCAGTGTGCCAGCGCTATGATTTTCAATTTATTATACTACGATAGTTTTCGTTATTGTCCGGTAATGTTACAAAAGGTGTCCGGTTTTGATACAGTGTTAAATTATCATGATAATTCTTAAAAATTGTTTATCATGTGATTGCATTTATGGTATAATTGTAGAAAAGAAAGCAATGAGCAAAAAAGCGGCGGACTGTGAGCATTATTGCTACCTTTTGCCAGCGGCTTACAGCTCATGGCCCGCAGTTTTTCCAACTAACCAATCATGATTTAAATTTTACACCTTGAACCTGAAAAATGCTTCCATATTAGTTATTGACGATGATACAGATGTGCTCACCGCCGTACGCCTTTTACTTAAAACAGAAGCCCGCGAAGTAGTTATCGAAAAAAACCCGGAGAACATCCGGGCACAATTGTCGAAGCAAAGTTTTGACCTGATACTGCTTGATATGAATTTCAATAGTTCAATCAATACGGGCAATGAAGGGCTTTTCTGGCTGAGAAAAATCAGGGAGTTCCGTTCAACCGCAGCAGTTATTATGATTACAGCCTACGGCGATATTGACCTGGCAGTTCGCTCACTTAAGGAAGGCGCGGCTGATTTTGTAGTAAAACCCTGGCACAATGAAAAATTGATTGAAACCATTAAAGACGCACTTAAGAAAAACACTGCCAAAACTGGTTCTGCTGTCATTCCAAAAGTTGAGTCGCTAACAAGCAAAGAACTTATTGGGGAAAGCGAAGTAATCCGTGAGATACTTTTTAAAGTGGAAAAGATAGCGCCTACAGATGCAAATATTTTAATACTGGGCGAAAATGGAACCGGTAAAGACTTAATTGCCAAAGCCATTTACCAGCATTCAATGCGTGCCGATAAACCCTTTGTAAAAGTAGATGTGGGAGCACTTACAGAAACATTGTTTGAAAGTGAATTATTCGGTCATAAAAAAGGAGCATTTACTGATGCACGCGAAGACAGGATAGGCAGGTTTGAATCTGCCAACGGCGGTACCCTGTTCCTGGATGAGATTGGAAATATTACTTTGCAGCAACAGGCGAAATTACTGAGCGTACTGCAAAACAGGCAAATAACACGGCTGGGTTCCAATGAAGCAATACCGGTTGATATCCGGCTGATATGCGCCACCAACGTGCCTTTAACTGAACTGGCCAATGAAAGCCGTTTTCGCAAGGATCTTGTGTACCGCATTAATACTGTTGAAATAGTTGTGCCGCCTTTGCGCAAACGCGGTGATGATATTTCTTTACTGGCTAAACATTTTAGCCGTATTTACAGTAATAAATACCTGAAACCGGTACTTGAATTTGATGAAAAAGCACTTGATAAATTATTGCATTATCATTATCCCGGTAATATCCGTGAACTGCAATACAGCATTGAGCGGGCAGTAATTATGAGTGATGGTAATGTGCTGGAAGCAAAAGATATTATCTTTTCACCCATAGAAAGCGCCGGCATACAGGATGAAGAACCGGCAGAATCAAAATTAAGCGCCATTGAAAAAAATACCATTTTACGGGTAATTGAAAAAAACAATGGTAATATTTCAAAAGCCGCCAAGGAACTCGGATTAACACGAACTGCCCTGTACAGGCGATTGAGCAAGTATGATATTTAAGGCCGGAGAATAATCAATAATTAAAAATTAGTAATTAAGATTATAGAGATCGTGTTGCTTTAGCGCGTAGTTTCACAACCCGTCCTTCCGGATATCATCAGGGTTATGGTAATTGAGAATAGTAACCGCGAAACGGGTAATTTTTTGTATTTGTAATGTAGCATTTTGAATTTTTCTAATTATGTTTTTCAAAAAAACCGGCTGGCGGATTTTTATACGTGTATTGCTTTTGTTTGTAACATTGAGTGTATCCTCCTTTTTATTTATCAAAGGTTCGGGCTGGTATGTTTACCTTATTATAATCGCCCCTGTCATTATTTACCAGCTTAATGATTTTTACCGTTTCCAGAAAAAAGCGCATGATGAACTGGACCAGTTTGTAGAATCGGTACATTACCGTGATTTTTCCCGTTATTTTGATGTAAAACATGCACCCGTAGATCTTCAGCCGTTGCGTCATGGGTTTAATGAAATCAATTCCACTTTTAAAGTAATCAGTAAAGAAAAAGAAACGCAATACCAGTATGTACAAAAAATACTGGAACTGGTAGATACAGGTATATTATCTTACCAGGAAGACAGCGGGGAAGTGGTATGGATGAATGAATCACTGAAAAACCTGCTGCAGTTGCCATACCTGAAAACCATTCATTCCCTGGAAAAAAGAGACGGGCAGTTATACAACAGTATTCTTGTTTTAAAACCCGGGGAAGGCAAAATTGCAACGGCGCATCATGATAAATCTTCCTTTAAGATTTTATTATCCGCCACTGCTTTCCAGACAGAAGGTAAGAAATTTAAACTTATCGCTTTTCAGAATGTAAATGAGGCACTGGATGAAACGGAATCAAAAGCCTGGCAGAAGCTATTGAGTGTAATGACGCATGAAATAATGAATTCAATTGCGCCTATTTCTTCACTGGCTGAAACATTAAAAAGCCGTTTGAAGCAATCTGTAAACCTTCTTAACAATGAAACAGGCGCGGTGGATGATCTTGAACTGGGTATTGATACCATCAAAAGAAGGAGCGAAGGGTTACTGAAATTTGCGGAGACTTACCGGAACCTTAATAAAATAAACACGCTGAACCTGAAGAAAATCTATGTGCGGAATTTATTTGAAAACCTTCATCACTTAATGCAACCCACGCTTGAGCAGAAAAATATTGATCTTGAAATTATTCTGAAGGATACTGACCTGCAGCTGGAAGCAGATATAAACCTGTTGGAACAGGTATTGATAAACCTATTGGTAAATGCCATTGAAGCAGTAAAAGAAAAGACAGAACCCAGGATCATCTTATCTGCTTATTTAGCCAATAACAAAAAAACAATAGTAAAAGTAACTGACAATGGTACTGGCATGACGGAAGAAGTGCTGGATAAAATTTTTATCCCATTTTTCAGCACAAAAAAACATGGCAGCGGAATTGGCCTCAGCCTTTGTAAACAGATTATGATGCTGCATAAAGGCACTATGCAGGTACAGAGTACAGAAGGGGAAGGGACATCGTTTTTATTACAGTTCTAAGTTAATTAGTCAACCCTCAAAAAGTCTGAAACCTTTGCTGGCATTGTTTATTCTTTCATGTTGCATTTAAAAAATGCCGGTTTATTACAGAATGGGTATGAAATCTTGCAAAATCATCTTTCAAAATATGGCTTTGGTACTTTTTTTATGGAAAAAAAGTACCGCAAAAAAGCCAGTCGAAATTCACCTCATCCGCCCTTCGGCCACCTTCTCCAATGGAGAAGGAAAATGGAAACGTCTCTATTTGCCCGATTTCGACATAGTTCCTTGATTTAGCTTCTGTACTACTGTGACTTCAACTCCACCAATCCTATCTTTTGAGGGACGACTAATTACTGATTACGGGATGCCAGTATTTTTTCTTTGAAAGCCCATGCTGATGCCTGGCATCTCAAGGCCAATAGTTTTACACCATGTTGCCAGGTATGTAGAGCATCCTTTTTATTTTTTTACGTCTCACCGTTCAATCTGCTTTCAGCACGACTAACCTATTTTTTCCAACGCTTCGGCACACAAGTTCCATACTGATAATTAATACAACATAGTTTTGATTAAGCTTTATTACAACTAAACAAAATGCCACCATTTACCAGTAAGGAATTATACATAATGAACGGGGGAAATAAACAATACATAGGAAGGGATGGTTTTATGGATGTTTATAACGCAACGCCTGGGGAAGAAGCTGAATGGGCAAAGGAAGTTGTAACCGCTGCCTTGTTGAGAATTAATAATGAAAGCAATGCTACTGATATAAAATTTGCTGTTGATAACTTGCTGTTTCATGACTACAAGGGATTGGAACTGCTGCTTATAAGTAAGTTGAATGGTTCCGGTCCCGTAAGACAAATAGCACTTGCTGCTGCTTTATGGAATATCTATAAATATCCGCAAAGTTTTGCTATAATTATGCAGAACCTTACTATGCATAGAAAGGAATGTCTGAAAGAAGTTTTTTCTGCGCTGATGGATTTTAAAACAAATGAAGCAGCAAAGAAATTTTTATTTGACTGCATTGAAGGCGATGATGAAGAATTAAAAGAAAAGGCACAGGTAAGCCTGGGTATATGGACTTACCGGCATTAAAAAATACTGCAAGAATAAAATATATTATGGGCCTTTTTGATTTTTTGAAACCCCAGCGCACAATGACAGCACATGAGCCGCAAATCCCATCAACCAGGAACGAATGCGATATCAGCAAAACGAACACTATTATAGAGCTGTTTAAAATTCCCCGGGTACAGAGAGATGATAAATGGAACCATGTTTTTTATGAAAATGTTCTAACTGCCGGTTTTGCTTCGGCTACTCCACAGGTATTGACCGGGCCAGACGGATTTCCTTATTTTATTTTAAGGACCCCGCAAGTAAACGTTCCCTTTGAATCTTTTTGCATTCAAAATATGAAAGATGATTTTTTATTAAACAGGGGCTGGGGTGTTGTTTTCAATCCGGCAGAAGATAAAACTGCAGACTGGGTTTTTACACACGGGAACATTTTGAATTTACATTTGAATAACAGGTTTTTTACACCGGTAAACGCGGATGCAATTGAAAATATTGAATTTACAAAGACCGTTGGCGTACTAAAGAAGGCAGAACAGGTCATGATTGCCCAACCCTCAGAAACCTACCTGCCTTACACAACCCGGCGGGCACTCAAAGCATTTCTTCAGAGCAAAGGAATAAGAAAACCAAAGATCATGATGCTGAGTTCTCTGAACCAGGGTAAAATAACCAGGAAGCTGGCCTTTAATATTTCGCCCGGAGATTATCCTGTTATTTCAAAACTGGATTACCTGATGCAACAGATTGGATGGTTTTTGCCGAATGATTATCTTATTATTCCATTGGCGAAAAACTCAGATCTGGCAAAAGGGTTTAATGAATTATAACTATAAAAAGCCTTTTTAAAAATCACATGGTTAAAATTATCTGGATACTAACAGGTATCAATACAATCGCGTTAATCGTTTTTATAGCTGCCTATTTTATTTTAAATGCCGGAAGAAATGTTGATTACCAGGAAAAAGGCTGGACCTTCATATTGTCGGGCATTGGCCTGCTGGTAATTCTCCTGGCGGCTGTTCCTTTGCGTTATAGCCAGTCAGCAAGTACTTTGATCTTTTCCGGTTTTTTTGCTGTACTACCCCTGGTTGTATTTATTTCAAATAAACTTCCTTCTTTTAAAAAGAATAAAACATCTGCAGAAACTTTTTATAAAGATAAAACCCAGCGAAACATTGCTGCAGCCATTGAAAAAAATGATACCGTGCTGCTTGAAAAATTAATAAAAGGACAGGATCTTAATATACAAGGTACCAGGGTTTGGGATCGGGATGGGTTTAATTATCTTCAGTTTGCGGTTCATTTGCGGAGTAACCCGGCCAGCTTTCCTTTTGATGATGCGACCAATACTGCGGCCATCCGGTTGCTGATTGATAATGGTGCTGACCCTTCTCCCGCATTGGCAGAGGCGACAAAATACCTGCCTGTTGAAATGATTTCTCTGTTGCTTGATAAAGGCGCTAACCCCAATTGCAAGGGCACTGAAAAGCCCAATCCACTGCTGTTTTACCTAATTGAGCAGGATAAGAAACAAAATGACATTGCTATTTTACTGATGCAACGTGGTGCAAATATCAATGCAATCAATGATGAGAAGCTTACATTGGTAATGTCGGTTGCTTTTCGGGCGGGAACAACTGAAGGCTGGGCAGATAGCTGGCGGGTTTTGCGTTATCTTTTAGAAGAAGCACATGCTGACTATATGTATACAAATCTAAAGGGCCTTAATCTGGCCGGCATTATAAAAAATATAAGAGGAGAAGCGGCGACTAAGAAAATAAGTATGCCGCCAGATTTTACTGCTGTGGTTGAGTGGCTGAAACAACACCAGGTTGATACAGAACCGGCAATATAAAAACAGGATTTAATGCATTTAAATGAAGGACAATTACGTTACAATACTCTTTAAAATAATTAAGTGGTCGGTAAAAATGATACTGGTATTTACTGGTATTATCCCTTTAGCCCGTTGCAGTTCAGGTTACAGTGAAAAGAATGGCAAAATCACATTCAATGGAAAAGAGATTACTGATAAAAATTTCGTTGTACTAAGCAATGAATTTGCAAAAGATTCCACTACTGCATATTATAAACAATGGCCTTTTAGCTATGCGGATGTTGCCAGTTTTGAAGCAGTAGATGAACACTACGCCAAAGATAAAAACAAGGTTTATTACTGCGATGAATACCGGGAGGGGCAGAACTACTATCTAACCAAACGGCAAACTATTAAAGAATTAAAATTAGTAAATCCTGCCTCCTTTGTAAGGTTACAATATGGGTATGGTAAAGATAGTACCCATGCATATTTTGAAGGAAATCTTTTTGCCGTGAAACAAATCGCAAGCTTTACTGCTATTGATAATCATTTTGCAAAAGATGATGTACAAGCTTATTTAAATTGTAAACCTATAGCAGGCAGCAACGGAAAAACATTTGAGTTAACGAAAGATAATTTTGCAAAAGATACGGCACATATTTATTACTATGGGTACACGGGTGAAGGACAGCATAATATTTGTATACTTCCCTGCGACAGGCAATCTTTTGAGATTTTGGATTACCGTTATTCAAAAGATAAAAACAATGTTTTCTTTCTTAGTTTCACCATAAAAGGTGCTGACGCAACAACATTTAGAATACTGGAATCCGGGTATTCAAGAGACAAAGATGATGTGTATTTTGAATCAAAGAAGATAGCAGGTATTGATGTTGCCACTTTTGAAATATATAAAGACAATGAGTTGTATGGACATGATGTTGTGTATGCAAAAGATAACAGATTTGTATTTATGGACGATAAAAAAATAAGTGAAGCTAATGTTGGCAGCTTTAAAGTTTTAGGAGAAAATTATGGAAGCGATAGCAAACATGTTTTTTACAAAACTAAAATTGTGAAGGATGCCAGTCCTTCAACTTTCAAGGTCTATCCACACGATTTTGGCGATGCCGACGCTGAGGATGCAACAAATAAATTCCATGAAGGTATAAAAGTAGTGCATGAATGAAAGGGCACACACCGCCAACGTTTTCTTCCTGTTGAACTTATAGCACTCTTTTAATTTACCACCACCTTTAATCAGCCACAAACGTTTTCATTAAAAATCCTTGCGCTTTTTTATAAAGATGCTGCAGCTATACACGTTTCATCAATAAACAGAATTTACAATTTTTCATTGCATGGTTATAACATAGCTTTGACCGGTATCTGTAATTTGCTTATACATTGCTTTGCCATTTAAAAATAGGATATGAAAAAACTGCCAATTGTACTATGGATCATCTTATGCAGCACTTCTTTTCTTTATGCCCAACAGCCTGCAACCACGTCCGGGACAATAATGAATGACTTTATGAATAAACGTTTTGGGATGTTTATTCATTTTGGCCCCGTTACATTGCGTGGAACAGAAATAGGATGGAGCCGTAACAAGCAAGTAGCGCAGGATGATTATGACAGCCTGTATAAAGAGTTTAACCCGGTATTGTTTGATGCGGAGCAATGGGTTAAAACTGCTAAAGATGCCGGCATGAAATATCTTACCATTACTTCAAAGCATCATGATGGATTTTGTTTATGGCCCACAGCTTATTCGTCTTACAATATTTCCAATTCACCCTTTAAAAAAGATATCGTGGGCGGGCTTGCCAAAGCCTGCAAGAAATATGGTATCGCTTTCTGTATATATTTTACTGTGCTTGACTGGCACGATGCTGATTATCCTGTTCACAACCCTTATGATTCCACTAAAAATGTAACAGGCAATATGCCAGGTTTTGTAATGAGAATGAAAAATGAGCTCAGGGAGCTGATCACTTCTTATCATCCGTATATGCTTTGGTTTGACGGCTACTGGGAGAAACCGTGGACTGCTGGTTATGGTAAAGAAATCTATACATATATAAAAAGTATCAGTCCCAATGTGATTATTAATAACCGGCTTGGAAAAGAGCCAAACAACTTACATAATGATCAGAACGTAGGAGATTACCTTACACCTGAACAACAAATAGGAAAACTTGATATGACCCAGCCCTGGGAAAGCTGTATTACCATTGCAAAGCAATGGGCATGGAAACCAAATGACAGTATGAAGTCTTTAAAAGAATGCATACAGACACTTGTAAAAACGGCATCTGGCAATGGCAATCTTTTATTGAATACAGGCCCTATGATGGATGGACGTATGGAAGCAAGGCAGGTTAAGTTGTTGAGAGAAATAGGCAACTGGTTACAGCAATACGGCGAAAGTATTTATGGTACGAAAGGCGGGCCTTACTTCCCTAACAATAGCTACGGCGCAACACGCAAGGGTAATAAAATATATCTCCAGGTTTTTGAGAAAAAGGAGAATACGCTTAGTCTGCCTGCACTGCCTGGTTTGAAAATTACAAAGGTATATTTGCTTAATAGCAATAAAGAAATAAAATTCAGTGCGGACGATACAGTAATTCATGTAGATCTGCCGGTAGTTATGCCCGACGCTAATTGTACTGTTGTTGTATTGCAGGCAGATAAAAACGTGGAGGAGCTTGCAGTTATTCAACCATAGCAGTACAGGCTGATGGCTGAACATAACCAGTTTCTGTTACCTGCTATAAAAGATCTGCAAAAACAAATTTTGATGCCATTTGGCTAAGAAAATTAATTGACGTTCTTTGCAAAGCCCGGTGAGTGAATATTCAAACACAGGCTGGAAAATTAATCATAATAAACAGCTCCAATATGAAAATAGTTAAATGTATTTTTTTCATTACGATTGTAATTTTTTCTTTTACTGCTATCAATGCACAGCATACACTTACGGTAAAAGTAAACGAGCCAAAAGCTACTATTCAACCTACCATGTGGGGCGTTTTTTTTGAAGACATAAATATGGGCGCTGACGGGGGAATTTATGCAGAACTGGTTAAGAACCGTTCTTTTGAATTCAACAAACCTTTAATGGGGTGGAAGATCTTGGGTAAGCCTGCTACCGAAGGGGATTTTACAGTCCTTAACCGTGGAAAAGAAAATACTGCCAATCCAAGATTTTTAAGAATCATACTTCATAACAATACAAAGGGAAGCATCGGATTGAACAATGAAGGCTTCCGTGGCATGGGAATTAAAAAGGGTGTTCGCTACGATTTTTCTGTGATGTACAGGCAAACCGCTGCCAATATTAGAATGTACATTGAACTGGTAAATGAAAAGGGAGAAAACATTGCGGGCGCATCTGCTGCTACTGGTTTTACAGGTACAGATTGGAAAAAGCAGGCGCTTAGTTTTACAGCAACTGCTGCAGCAATGAAAGGAAGCGTGAACATCTGGTTTGAAGGGGATGGGGCCATTGATTTGGATATGGTTTCTATTTTTCCGGAAGACACATGGAAAAAAAGACCTGGCGGTATGCGTGCTGATATGATTCAAATGCTGGCCGATATGAAACCCGGCTTTATAAGATTTCCCGGAGGTTGTATTGTAGAAGGTTTTGATCTTTCACAACGCTATCAATGGAAAAAAACAATTGGCCCCATTGAAGAAAGGCAACTGGTGATTAACCGCTGGAACTTTGAATTTGCACACCGGCCTGCGCCTGATTATTTTCAAACCTTCGGACTTGGCTTTTTTGAATATTTCCAGCTGGCAGAAGATATTGGCGCCGAGCCATTGCCGATATTGAATTGTGGCATGGCCTGCCAGTTCAATTCGGCAGAACTGGTACCGCTGGATGACATTGATCCTTATGTACAGGATGCACTGGATTTAATTGAATTCGCTAACGGAGATAGTAATACGAAGTGGGGAAAGGTGCGCACCGGTATGGGGCATCCTGCGCCTTTCAATTTAAAACTAATGGGTGTTGGAAATGAAAACTGGGGACCGCAATATGTTGAACGGCTGAAAATATTTACCAAAGCCATTAAAGCAAAATACCCTGCTATTAAATTGGTTAACAGTTCGGGCACAGATCCCAACGGCGACAGGTTTGATTACCTCAATACAGAACTGCGCAATATGAATGCAGATATTATTGACGAACATTATTACCGTAAGCCCGAATGGTTTTTCAGTAATGCCAGGCGTTATGATAATTATCCGCGCAACGGTTCCAAAATATTTGGAGGGGAATACGCAGCACAAAGCGATAAAACAGTAAGCGTTGATAATAAAAATTGCTGGCTTACTGCTTTGTCAGAAGCCGCTTTTATGACCGGCCTGGAACGCAATGCAGATGTAGTAAATATGGCATCTTACGCACCGCTTTTTGCGCATATAGATGGCTGGCAGTGGACACCGGATCTTATCTGGGTAAACAACCTGCAATCTTATGGTACGCCTGATTATTATGTACAGAAATTATATTCTCTTAACAAGGGTACCAAAGTAGTGCCCATTACTTTAAACAATGATGTAGTAGCAGGCCAGGATAGCTTGTATGCGGCCGCTTGTATTGATTCTGTTACCAATGAACTCATTATAAAAATTGTCAATGCATCTGCTAAAACACAAACCAATGCACTTTCACTGGAAGGGGTGAAAAGACTGGCGGCGCAGGGTTCGCTGACTGTATTACAAAGTGATAATTTGTACAGTGTAAACTCTTTTGACCAGCCGCAGAAAGTTGCGCCAAAAGAATCAATGATAACTGTAAAGGGTAAAAAAATAAGTCTTACTGCATCGCCGTATTCATTTAGTGTGTTTAGGGTAAAGATGATGTAGTGTTGAGATTATAATACTTTCATATTAGAATGCAAATGAGATTATACTTTGCCATATTGTTTTCATTGTTTGGTTACACTGTGTTTGCACAACCCTTGCAAACAAATATTCCTGTTCACGATCCTGTAATGATAAAACAGGACAGCACATACTATCTTTTTTGCACAGGTATGGGTATCAGTATGTGGAGTTCAAGGAACATGAAAGACTGGAAGAAAGAAAACCCGGTATTTAATAATGCACCCCAATGGGCAGTGGATGCCATTCCTGGTTTTAAAGGACATATATGGGCGCCGGATATCAGCTATCATAATGGCAAATTCTACCTGTATTATGCAGTTTCAGCATTTGGTAAAAACACTTCCTGTATTGGCCTTGCTGTAAACAAAACATTGAATACGGCTGCTGCTGATTACAAATGGGAAGACCTGGGCAAGGTAATTCAGTCGGTACCCGGAAGGGATATGTGGAATGCCATAGATCCTAATTTAATTATGGATGAGAATGGAACACCATGGCTTTCTTTTGGATCTTTCTGGAACGGCGTCAAACTGGTAAAACTCACCAATGAGTTGAATGCTGTTGCTGAACCACAGCAATGGTATACAATTGCCAGCCGTAAAAGAGATTTTTTATTGGCAGATTCTGTCGCCGGTGATGCAGCTATTGAAGCTCCCTTTATTTTTAAAAAAGGAAAATATTTTTATCTTTTTGTATCATTTGATTATTGCTGCCGCGCGGAAAAAAGCACTTATAAAGTAATGGTGGGCCGCAGCGAAAAAGTATTTGGACCCTATTCAGATAAGAATGGCGTTTTAATGACAACGGGCGGTGGTTCACTGGTGGTGGAAGGTGATAAAAATTGGTTTGGCGCGGGGCACAATGCTACCTGCAGCTTTGATGGAAAAGATTATATAATTTTTCATGGTTATGATGCAGCTGATAAAGGAAAGTCCAAACTTAGAATAGAAACGCTGGGATGGGATGCGCAGGGATGGCCCTTTATTTCGGGGAGATAACGTCAATTACAAAAAATCCACTACAGACCGGATGACCCTGCTATCCCTGTAAATCTTTCTATGTCCTAATCCTTCGGTAATAAGGAAAGATACATTTGGATAGTTCCTCGCAATAACCGGTTTAACGTCTTTTAGCGGAGTAACTTCATCATCTTTGTCATGCACCCATAATATTTCAGCTTTTATATTTTCCAATGCACGTGGAATTGAAAAGTAAGCAGAAGGAACACCACTTTTCAGATGAAGTATTTTTTCAAACTCCGCTCTCACGCCTTCGTTCAATTGTAAAAAACTAAAAAAGCTGTCAATAGCTGTTTTGGTTTCAGTAACTGGTGCAATAAGCACCAGCCTGGTACCTGCATTGGGAATCTTTTCTATAAAATGAGTTACTGCCAATCCGCCGAAGGAATGAGCCATAAAACTTTGTATAATACCTACCTGGAAGTGAATAGCCATGATCATCTCAATGTATAGCGGCAGCGTAATTTGCCTGCCACCTGATATGCCATGTGCCGGCGCGTCAAATGCGATTACTTCATAGTCTTTTTCTATCAGACCTTTAATATATGCGTCAAAATTTTTACAGGAAGATTCAAAACCATGGAGTATCAATACTCTCTTGCTGCCGCTGTTATTCCATTTAAAACCTTTTACCAAATTGCCTTTAACGTTAATGCTGAGTTGCTCGGCATTATCAAATATGGGTGGTGCTTTCTTTTGTGTTCTGTAAAAAGGGGTGCAAAATATTTTAAAGGCTTTCTCCGCTGCTTTCTTTTTTGAAATGACTGCCAGTAAGTTCAGCCGCGCACGCATATAATTAACTGCCAGTTTTTGTCCTAATTTCATGGCTGTAAAGATATATCATGCAAATTGTAATCATTGGTACGGGTAATACAGCTACGGTTTTAGGAAAAAAATTAAACGCCGCTGGTCATACTATTGTGCAGGTATATGGAAGAAATAGCGAAGCAGCAGCTGCACTGGCAGATATACTGAGTGCAGGATCATGCTCATCATGGAATGCCATTACGCAGGATGCCGCATTGTACATTATTGCAATAGCCGACCAGGCATTGTTAGCCGGAGAAATCCATTTACAATTGAAAGATCAACTGGTAGTGCATACGGCGGGAGCTGCTTCAATTGAAGTACTTAAAACTATTTCCTCCTGCTATGGCGTGCTCTATCCTTATCAAACAATCCGTAAAGAAATTGAGCCATTGCCGGATATTCCGTTCCTGGTAGATGGCAATTCGGATGCAGCAAAAGAAAAATTAGTGGCATTGGCAAAAACAATGTCGCAAAAAGTGAGTATTGCTGATGATGCAGAAAGAATGAAATACCACCTGTGTGCCGTAATGGCAAATAATTTTAGTAATTACTTATATGTGCTGACCAATGAGTATTGTAAAAAAAATGATTTGAACTTCAGTAATTTATTGCCACTTATTGATGAAACTACGAGTCGTCTTCATCATTTTTCCCCGCGCATGGTACAAACCGGCCCGGCAATCAGGAAAGATCTGGCCACTATTCAGCAACACCTTGATCTGTTGCAAAATGACCCTGCGTTAAAAAAAATGTATCATTTTTTTACTGAGCAGATGATTGAGTTTGACTGGGATAGTTAAAAGTTATCTATTAAGAATTAATAATGGCCGTATAAATGCTAACTTTAAATTTTTAACTCCCCAATTATTAATTCTTAACGCTTCATTCTGAACTCCCAACCACAGACTGGTACAATAGTTGAAAACAGTAACAATAAAATAACGTGTTGAAATACCACCTGCTATTGCCCCTTTTTATTATCTGCCTGGTATCATGCGCTAAAAAAGCCACCAGCCCTTCAAACAATTCATCATCATCACGAAATGCAGCTTACCGGGAAACATCTGTCTCTACTGCCACCCTGAACTCAGATATCATAAATGGCGTAAATGCATATCGTAAAAGCAAAGGACTGCAACCCATGCATTTAATGGCACTGGCGGCATCAGAAGCAGCCGGGCACAGCAGGAATATGGCCAGCAAAAAAGTTCCATTCGGGCACGCAGGATTTAATCAGCGGGCCATTGCCATCGCTAATGAATTGCATGGAACATCCTCTACAGGAGAAAACATAGCCTTTGGTAAAATGACCTGGAAACAGGTAATTGACGCATGGCTTAAAAGTCCGGAACATAAAGCAAATATTGAAGGCGCATTCAATTATACTGGTGTTGGTGTGGCCAAAGACAGCAGGGGTGTGGTTTATTATACACAGATTTTTGTAAAAAAATAGGCTAAGAGAACAAGGATAAAGAGGTAAGATTTGTCGCCCCGGGGCCAGGAGGGTAGAAGAGGGTTGGAAGATTAGTTAAATATGATCCCTACTGTTTAAAGGACTTTTAAATTATTGCTGTCTGCCAAAATAAAGCCTGTATTCTGTTTTTCTCTGCATCCTCTGCGCGACCTGTATTCCCTTTAATCTCTTTTTCCTCTTTTAATCTCTTAGTTCAGTAAATTGCGGCATGAGCAATGTTATCATCTCTGTAAAAGACCTGCATAAGAAATACGGTGACTTTGAAGCAGTAAAAGGCATTAGTTTCGATGTATATGAGGGAGAAGTATTTGGTCTGCTGGGCCCTAATGGCGCAGGAAAGTCCAGCACACTTGAAATCATTGAAACACTGCGTGATAAAACAAGTGGCAGTGTAATTGTAGACGGCCTGAACCTGGATAATTCGCCTGAAGGAATAAAAAAAATAATAGGAGTACAATTACAAACCTCCGGTTATTATCCCGGTTTAAATCTTACGGAACTGATTGAATTATTTTCTGGTTTATACAACCGTTCAGTAAATACAAAAGAATTATTGGGACTTGTAAACCTGCAGGATAAAGCGAAAGCGAAATTTAAAGAACTGAGTGGTGGACAAAAACAACGCTTCTCCATTGCCACAACGCTTATCAATCAGCCAAAGATTATTTTTTTAGATGAGCCCACTACCGGGCTGGATCCACAAGCCCGCAGGAATCTATGGGACCTGATAAAAGACATCCGATCAAAGGGCACTACCGTTATTATTACTACGCATTATATGGATGAAGCAGAAGTTCTCTGCGACAGGGTAGCCATCATTGACGCTGGAAAAATCATTGCTATCAATTCTCCCGGTGTGTTAATTGATGACCTGGTGGCTACGGGTTTTCAAAGACCACAGGCTGTTAAAAAAGCCAGCCTGGAAGATGTATTTCTTAACCTGACGGGAAAAGAATGGAGAGATGAGTAGAATACGCTGAAAATGAAAATTGCTGATTTCAGGATTTTTTGATTTTGAGATCTCTTTTGGTGTAACAAGCTGAACAAATTAAAAAATCCCGAAATAGCTAAATCAGCAATAATAAAATCAGACATCAAAAATTTAAATTATATGGATGTACGTTATCCAATCGGTAAATATGAACCACAGCCGTATTCAGAAAAACAAAAACATGATTGGCTGAATGATATTAAATTTTTACCGCAATCTTTAGAGAATTCAATATTAAACCTGGATGAAGCGCAGCAATTAACACCTTACCGGGAAGGCGGGTGGACAGTAAAACAACTGGTACACCATGTCGCAGACAGTCATATCAATGCTTATTGCCGGTTCAAACTGGGGTTAACAGAAGAAAACCCTGCTATTCGTCCATACGAAGAACAGTTATGGGCCGAATTGAGCGATACGCATCATTTACCAACCAATGTTTCCATTACATTATTGTATGCTTTGCATACGCGCCTGTATGAACTTTTGAAACATTTCAAAGGCAACGAGTGGGAACGGACCATCATTCATCCGGCAACCAATAAACAAATGACGCTATGGTACCTGATGGGCATGTATTCCTGGCACGGCAGACATCATGTGGCACATGTTACTTCATTGCGGGAACGTAAGGGATGGTAGAGAAAAGGTGGATCGGGAATTTGTAATTGGGCTGGAAGATGAGTGACTTATAGTTGCTTGCATGCTACTGTTTTTACTTTTGAATTTATTTTTTTGACTTTTATATGAAATGGAAAACGCTTTCTTCAAAATACCTGAGCAATCATATATATTTTACTGCAAGGCAGGATCGATGCCAGCGGGATGATGGAACCATCATTGATCCCTATTTTGTTGTTGAACTGCCGGTTACTGCTACTGCATTGGCCTTTACAGAAGAGGGGAAAATTGTGCTGGTAAAACAATATCGCCATCCTATAGAAGAAATAATTTTTGAAACGCCCGGAGGTTTTATAGATGAAGGAGAAGATTTTGCAACCGGTATGAAAAGAGAATTGCTGGAAGAGACCGGGTATGAATTTACAAACATTGAGTCACTGGGAAGAATAGCCGCCAACCCTGGCATATTGAATAATTACACCGAATTATTTTTAGCAACCGGTGGCAAAAAAATAGCGGGTCAGCAATTGGATCACAATGAAGAGATAGAAATTGTGTTGGTTACAATGGGGGAATTAATTGACATGCTGCAGCACCAGCAGATCAAACAGTCATTACATGCCAACTGCATCTTTTATGCATTGATGAAAATAGGTAAACTGAAGATTGATATTTGATACAAAGCAGATTGGGATGATTGTGAAGATGTGACTTCAACTCCACCAATTCTATCTTTTGAGGCACGACTACTTATCCCTTACCGCTAAATGCTTCCGTATTTACTTCTCCCACTACAAACACACTTCCGCAAACAAGAATGAGATCCTGTTTTTTTGCATGGTTGAAGGCTGTTTTTACCGCAGCATTTACATCCGGGTAATGATCACCTGTAAGACCAATATTATTTCCTTTCAACGCCAGTTGATCCTCAGGTAAAGCTCTTGGTATTTGTGCTTTTGTAAAATAATAAGTTGCCTGCTTTGGTAGCAACAACAATACTTTGTCTGCTTCTTTGTCTTTTACCAGCCCAATAACAATATGGAGATTGTCGTGGTCAGTAATTTCTATCTGCTCCGCAATCTGTTTAATGCCATCTTCGTTGTGGCCTACATCCAGCACCAGCATTGGTTCACGATGAACAATATCCCACCTGCCATGAAAGCCGGTTATTTTTTTTGTATGCCGTAAGCCTTTTTGTATATGCGGTTCTTTAATGTTCCATCCCTGCTTTTGTAACTGCTTTACAGATTCAAGAACAGCGGGTATATTTTTTAACTGGTAAATACCCTGCAAATCCAGTTCGTAATCAATACGTTCGTCATTGTTTTTATTAGCCACCGTTATTTGCAATGAATAAGGTTTGCCGTTCCAGCCGGTTACATACAAATGATCGGTTGCAATAATCAGGGGCGCATTTACTTCCTGTGTTTTCGCAATAAATACGGGTTTTGTTTCATTCAACGTTTCCCCTACTACTACAGGAACAGATGATTTAATAATCCCCGCCTTTTCAAATGCGATTTTTTCAAGGCTATTGCCCAGCATATTCATATGATCCCATCCTATATTGGTAATGACAGATAGTATGGGCGTAATAATATTGGTACTGTCAAGCCTGCCACCCAACCCAACCTCTATAACGGCAATGTCTACGGCTTCTTTAACAAAATAATCAAAAGCCATGGCAACTGTAATTTCAAAAAAACTTGGTTCAATGATTAGTATAAGCGGTTTAATGCGCTCAACAAAATCTACCACAAAATCTTCTTTGATCATTTCACCATCGATTTTTATACGCTCCCGGAAATCTTTTAAATGCGGGGAAGTATATAAGCCGGTTTTATAACCTGCCGACTGCAATATAGCTGCCAGCATATGACTGGTAGAACCTTTGCCATTGGTACCCGCCACATGTATGCACTTTAATTTTTTATGGGGATTGTCCAATGCTTCGCAAAGCGCAATGGTATTGGTAAGGTCTTCTTTAAAAGCGGTTGCACCTATGCGACTGTACATAGGTAGTTTTGTAAACAGGTAGTCAAGGGTTTGCTGGTATGTCATCGGGCTGTAAAGATAAAGAGGAAAGGGGTAAGGTATATGGCGGAAGGCAACAGTTTAAACCAGTAATTTTTTCAACAACTGGTAAAGGATAATTACAAGAGAAGGAGCTGTATTAAATAGCTTGCTGCAATATTTTTATTAACCAATCCCGGAAAGGCGATAAATATTTATACATTTTTTCTGTAGTAATGTAACCCCTTTCGTGATTTATTAATGTCGCCCTTAGTTATTGATCTTAAAATTAATAATCACCGTACCCGTTTGTTCCTCATCTCCATTTCCACCTGGGCTTAACTTAGATTTTTTTACTATTTCAACCGCTTTGTCTTTATACGAAGAAGAAGAAGTAGTAGAACCCCTTGGCTGGTAAGAAGCACTTAATACATTTCCATTTTTATCAATCCTTACATCCACTGCTACTTTTTCATTCGTATTAAAATCACCCTGGTAAGAATATACTTTGGTAAAAAATCTTCCCTGTAATCCTTTGGAAATACTTACGCCAGAATTACCATGTCCGCCACCTTCATAATTTTTACTTGCAGGATCTCCGCCGGGCCTTCCCTGGTCGCCCTTACCACCAGCAATACCTTCACTGCCACCTTTCTTATAACTATCTGCTTCGTTGCCACCTGTACCTGTTCCATTAACGCCTTTAAAAACAGCTTTGGGCCTGGCAGGCGCCGGAGCGGGTGGTGTAACGGGTTCTATCTTCTTTGGAACAATTTTTTTTGGCTCTTCTTTATCAGCAATTTTAGTTGCTTCGGGTTTTACAACAGGCGGTTTTTTTATTTCAGGCGCGTCTTCATCCTTATCATTGGACAGGGGATCTTTTACATCCTCTTTTTGTGTTTCAACAGGTTTGGGAGGCGTGTATTGCTGCTGATCCTGCGGGGCAGGCTTGCCGGGTTCAAACGGCTGATCATTTCCCAACCCTGCATCACTGTTGCCCAGGTTTACTTCAATACCTTCTTCAGGCACTGGCTGTAATACGGATGGGGTTGTCCATCCCACTAAAAAAAGAAAGAGAAACACTATGGCCAGTATTACAAGCGTAATGGTTCCGGCCTGCATGTTTTTTTTGGCCTCAAAATTTGCATCGTGAGCGTTTGTCATAAAACCGGGAGTTAGTGATATAAAGTTACACAGTTTGCTTATAACGATGCAAGTATAATGCTAATTACACAGGAGGGATGCAGCAATCTGTTAAAATTCGTGAGCGCCTGACGACGTTAATCAAATGAATTTTGCCACCCCAGCCCCTTCAACTTTTCTACTTTACCAATTACTTCAGTTTCTAATTGTTTTTTATAGGCAGTTACTTTATCGCCAATAGCAGTATCAAAAGCGCCGAGAATAGAGGCTGCCAGGATACCTGCATTTTTTGCTCCATTTAAAGCTACCGTAGCTACTGGTATTCCACTTGGCATCTGCAGGATAGATAAAACAGAATCCCAGCCATCTATTGAATTAGAAGATTTTACAGGAACGCCGATTACAGGTAAAGAAGTAATGGAAGCCACCATACCCGGTAAATGGGCAGCCCCACCGGCACCTGCTATAATTACTTTCAGGCCCCGCTCTTTTGCGGTACGTGCATATTCAATCATCCGCAAAGGTGTCCGGTGCGCAGATACCACCGTTAGTTCAAAAGAGATTCCAAATTCTTTTAATATTCCGGCCGCGTCCTGCATAATACTCAGATCGCTGTCGCTGCCCATTATGATACCAATTTGAGGATTCATGCTGCTGTATTTGAGCGCAAAGAAAATACAAAAAAATCAGAATGGGTTGGGTATTGGTTGCATTACATTATAAACCAACATTTTTTTGCATTATCTCATTAAATTAACAAAAGCACGTTGATTTTTGAACCACCCGCACTTATTAATGGCTTTTTAATGAATCTGACTATTCTATCGCCACGCTTTTCTTTATTGTACCTGCAATTCTCTCTATATTTGGTTTTTCATATAACTATTGCCTACTGAAGTATGTTTTATAAAAGTTTGCAGGTAAAATTCGTTCCTATCTGTTTTATTGGCTTTTTTGTTTTAACGGTTATTGCCTGCAAAGGTAAACCAGAACCCGCCAGGGCAAAAGAAGCCCCGCCTACCGTGGTAGATGTTATCATTGCCAGCCAGCAGGGTATTTCAAATACTGTTGAGGCCAATGGCAGCGTGGTAGCCAATGAATTTGTAGAATTACACCCGGAAGTCAGTGGGCGCATTACCTACCTCAATGTTCCCGAAGGCCATTCTATTGCTCAGGGTACTGTAATTGCCCGCATCAATGACGCCGATTTGCAGGCACAATTGTACAAAAGTAAAGTTCAGCTTGATCTTGCTCAGAAAACAGAAGAGCGCTATAAAAAATTACTGGATGTAAACGGTCTTAATCAGGCGGATTATGACAATGTGCTTAACCAGGTGAATGGATTAAAAGCGGACATTCAATACACACAAACGCTGATAGCTAAAACAGTTATCAGGGCACCCTTTAGCGGGGTGCTGGGTTTAAGGCAGGTGAGTCCGGGTGCCTTTGTTACAGCTTCCAGTATTATCGTTACCATTCAGCAGGTAGCAAAAGTAAAGATTGATTTTACTATTCCTGAAGAATACAGCAATCTTATAAAAAAAGGAAACCTGGTGGATGTGGAAGTGGATGCAGCGCAGCAAACAAGAAAAAAAGCGCTGATCATTGCTACCGAGCCACAGGTTAACCAGTCTACCCGCAACCTGAAAGTTAGGGCCATGTTACAAAATGGCAGCGCCAACCCGGGTGCTTTTGTAAAAGTTTTTGTAGATGCAGGCGGTAACAAAAAAGCCGTTTTGATTCCTACCAACTCTATTATACCAGACGATAAAAACAGCCAGGTGATACTGGTGAAAAGCGGTAAAGCCTCCTTTGTAAACGTAACAACAGGCTTGCGCGAAAGTAATAACGTAGAAATAATCAGTGGTGTACAACCTGGTGACAGCGTAGTGGTAACAGGTGTATTGTTTGCGAGGCCAAAAGCGCCCTTAAATGTCCGGAGCGTTAAAACACTTGAACAATTAGCCAAAGCACAGTAATATGTATGCGTGCTTTATTGCTGAAACGTATTCATCAAAACTATCATCAGCCAGTAAAGCGTTAATAATAACTTAGCCAGTTACACAGTATGAATATTTCAGAACTATCGTTAAAGCGGCCGGTTCTTGCCACGGTGATGAACCTGATGATAATTTTATTTGGAGTAGTTGGGTTTACTTTCCTGGCTGTGCGCGATTACCCGGCTATTGACCCGGCCATCATTTCCGTAAGTACTTCTTATACCGGCGCTAATCCTGATATTATAGAAAGCCAGATAACCGAACCACTTGAAAAGCAGGTAAACGGTATACCCGGCATCAGAACGGTTACTTCTTCCAGTTCATTAGGCAACAGCAACATAACCATAGAGTTTAATTTAGGGGTTGACCTGGAAGCTGCCGCGAGCGATGTACGCGATAAAGTAGGACAGGCAGCAAGAGGTTTACCACAGGATATTGACGCCCCACCGGTTATAAGCAAGGCAGACGCCAACAGTGATTTTATATTGATACTGGCCCTGCAAAGCCGTACCAAGAGTTTGCTTGAGCTAAGCGACTATGCAGAAAATGTACTGCAGCAGCAATTGCAAACCATAAATAACGTGAGTTCTGTCAACATCTTCGGGCAAAAAAGATATGCCATGCGCTTATGGCTGAAACCCGATAAAATGAATGCCTATAGTGTGGCATTTACAGATATACGCACGGCACTGAACACAGAAAATGTTGAATTGCCGCCGGGGAAAATTTATGGGGATAACACGGAGATGCTTATACGCACTTTAGGCAGGCTGACCTCAGAAAAACAATTTCGCGATTTAATAATAAAAGAAGACAGTGCAGGCATTGTAAGACTGGGTGATATAGCCAAAGTAGAACTTGGACCTGAAACACTTGAACAAAGCTGGAAATACAACGGCGTGAATGCAGTAGGGCTGGCCATCATTCCACAACCGGGCGCCAATAATATAGAAATAGCAGATGAGTTTTACAAGCGGTTTGAACAGATAAAAAAATCAAACAAGCTGGATATTGAGGTTAATGTACTTATTGATAATACAAAAAATATCCGGAACTCATTGTCGGAAGTAAAAGAAACCCTGGTGATTGCTTTTATACTGGTGGTACTGGTAATTTTTCTTTTCTTCCGCAACTGGTTAATTGCCATACGCCCCCTGATAGATATACCTATTTCGCTGGTAGCTACATTCTTTATCATGTATATATCAGGTTTTTCTATCAATGTGTTAACCCTGCTGGGTATTGTACTGGCTACTGGCCTTGTGGTTGACGATGGTATTGTGGTAACAGAAAATATTTTTCGTAAACTGGAAGAGGGCTTGCCTATACGCAAGGCGGCACTGGAAGGCAGTAAAGAAATTTTTTTCGCTGTTATTTCTACTTCTATCACGCTGGCCATTGTATTTCTGCCAGTAATTTTCCTGGAGGGTTTTGTAGGCCGCCTCTTCCGTGAGTTTGGGGTAGTACTTGCCGCCGCGGTTTTAATTTCGGCCTTCGTATCGCTTACTATTACACCTGTATTGAATGTATATCTTACAACCAAAAACGCGCAGCACGGCTGGTTTTATACAAAAACGGAACCTTTTTTTACAGGTATGGAAAGCGGTTACAAACGGGTGTTGATAGGTTTTATGAAAATAAGATGGGTTGCATGGGTAATTATTGGTATTTGCGCTGTAATTATATGGATTACCATGAGTAACTTAAAAAGTGAAATAGCCCCGCTGGAAGACAGGAGCAGTGTTCGTTTTACAGTGACTGCCGCAGAAGGAACCAGTTATAATTATATGCAGCAATACGCAGATCGTATTACAAATTATTTGTATGATTCCGTTGCGGAAAGAGATTTTGTATTTGTGCGTACGCCCGGTGGTGGTGGCGGTGGTGGTGGCAGCGTTAACAGTACGCAACCCCGTCTCGGTTTAATAGCACCCGGATTGCGGCAAAGAAGCCAGGCAGATATTGCCAATGATTTACAGCGCAAACTGGCGCGCTTTAATGATGCCCGTATATTCGCAGTACAGGAGCAAACGATTTCCGTAGGCGCTGGTTCACGCGGCGGTTTGCCGGTATCCTTTATTTTACAGAACCAGGACATCAACAAACTAAAAGAAATCATCCCGAAATTCCTGGAAGAAGTAAGAAAAGATAAAACTTTTTCCAATTCAGATGTAAACCTGAAGTTTAATAAACCTGAAGTACAGATTACACTGGACCGGATGAAGATTAAAGACCTCGGGTTATCTACCCAGGATGTGATCGCTGCATTGCAATCGGCCTTCAGCGGTGGCAGGCTGGCCTATTTCATTCAAAATGGATACCAGTACCAGGTAATAGCACAGGTTGAGCGCACCGACAGGAATAAACCACTGGATATAGAAAGGCTGTATGTAAGAAACAGCAAAGGACAAAATATTCCGCTTAATGCAGTAGTGCACATGGAAACCAGCAGCAGCCCTTCCACTTTATATCACTTTAACCGGTACAAAGCAGCCACTATTTCCGCTTCTCTTTCAGAAGGACAAACTATTGGTGACGGTATAAAAGCCATGCAGGCTATTTCCAATAAATTACTTGATGGAACTTTCCAGACTTCATTGTCCGGGCCTTCCAGGGACTATGTAGAAAGTTCTTCTAATATTTTATTTGCTTTTGGCCTGGCACTTGTTTTAATTTACCTGGTTCTGGCAGCGCAGTTCGAAAGTTTTTTCGATCCCTTTACCATTATGCTTACCGTACCACTGGCATTGGCAGGAGCACTGCTCAGTCTATGGGTATTTAATCAAACCCTGAATATATTTTCTGAAATTGGTATGATTATGCTCATTGGCCTGGTAACAAAGAACGGTATTCTTATTGTTGAGTTTGCAAACAAGAAAAGAGAAATAGGTTTGTCAAAAATGGACGCCGTGGTAGAAGCAGCTGCACAAAGATTGCGCCCTATTCTAATGACCAGCCTGGCCACTTCTTTCGGCGCGTTGCCTATTGCACTGAGCCTGGGTGCAGCATCTACCAGCCGTATACCGTTGGGTATTGTGGTAGTTTGTGGCATCATGTTCTCATTAATATTAACGCTGCTGGTTATACCAGCGGTATATACTTATATATCCGGCAAGCATAAAGTACACCAGACAAATATTACGGAATAATTTATATTAAATGAAGCGGCTATTTTTTTCTTTTTTATTGTTGAATCTATGCGCGGCAGCATATGCCCAGCCACTGCGTTTACAGGATGCCGTTACTATAGCCCTGAAAAACAGCCTGGATATACAGGTGGTAAGAAACAACCTGCAGATAAGTGATGTCAATAACAATATTGGCATTGCAGGTGGTCTGCCGCTTGTTACCGCTACCGGATCAGATAATGAACAGTCTGTCAATATCAACCAGAAAATAAACCGCAGAACAGCTACCGGCGCAGACTCTATCTATTCTATACAGAGTAATGGAGCCACCTCCAACCAGCTGTCTTCCGGACTTACAGGAAGTATGCTGCTGTACAATGGTATGCGTGTTGTAGCCACCAAAAAAAGGCTGGCAGAACTGGAAAAGCAAAGCCAGCAATATGTAAACTCACAGATTCAAAATGTAATTGCTGCCGTAATGACCAGTTATTACGATGTGGTGCGCCAGCAGAATTATTTAAAAACATTTGATCAGTCACTTGCGGTAGCAGAAAAAAAATTAGATATCATTAAGGCACAACAAAGTGTTGGGTTGGCCAATAATGCAGATTTGTTCCAGTCGCAGTTGGATCTGAATAACCTGCTGCAAACAAAAGTGCAGCAACAACTGGTAATTGATCAGGCAAAGACAGGTTTGCTTACATTGCTGACACTCAGGCCGGATTCAACACTGGCCATCAGCGATACCATTCTTGTTGACAGATCCATTGTGCTTGGCAATATCCTTGATAACCTTACCAGCAATCCTGATATAATTGCCGCAGATGAACAGATCAGGATCAACGAATTGATTGAAAAAGAAACCGCAGCGCAGCGTTACCCAACGGTGCGTGCCAGTGCCGGGTATAATTATAACCGTAACCAGACATCGGCCGGCCAGACTTTATTAAACCAGAGCAACGGACCGTTTTTAGGAGGTAATTTTATAATACCTATCTACAATGGATCCATTTACAAGCGCCAGCAAAAAATAGCAGGGATCAATACCCGCAATGCAGCATTGCAAAAAGAAATTACCCTAAGGGATTACAGTTCCAATGCTGTTAAAACTTACCAGGCTTATGCATCTTCACTGGTGCAACTGGATACTGCAAAAAGAACGCTGGAGCTTTCACAAAAGTTACTTGATTTGGTATTACAGCGGTTTCAATTGCGCCAGGCTACTATTGTTGATATAACACTCGCGCAACAGGGTTTTGAAACGGCCTCTTTCAGCCTGATTAATCTTAGCTATGCATCTAAATCTTCTGAGATAGAATTAAAAAGACTTATCAGCAAACTGGCGCCTTAGTAAATATTGCGGATTGCAGATTGAATATTTTTGGATCTTCAATTGCGCCATGCACAATTTTAATAATTCCTTGCTAAAATGCAGCATTACAGATAAACGATTTTTGTCACATATCTTACAAATTCTTTTTCACTGTGAGCGCAGTACAAATCCAAAACGCTTTCTCTCTTTGTTCGCTTAGTCTATTTTATTTTTTTTAGTTCGAAATCTTTTTCCTCGTGAGAAATAAGCTTAAAAACCTGACCATTTGCATCTTTAATAAAATCCATCTCAACACCGGCAATTCCTAAAAAAAATTTAGATGCGGTAATGGGCGTGAAGGGTGATTTTGGCAAACCATTATTCGGACCTTCTGCATATAAGATGCCATTTTGAAGACTGATGGTTATAGGATGTGCTTCGTCATGTGCGTATACACCCGTGTACTGTTTTAAAATTGCTTCATCTACTTTTATTCCCGGGTAAGATTTCCATTTTTTCCACTTTGTATGCTGAAGAACACTATACCTGTCGTAACAATCATCTTTTAAAAGTTTGAGAAGTAAACTATCTCCTTTTATTGTAAATGCGTATTCCCCGGGCGTTCCATTGTCACAATCGCTTTGACCTTCAATTTTGAGAAGTGTAAATAAAGCATTGGTTTTTGTGTAAGTCATTTTTTCAATTAGTATACTATCGGCTGTAGTATAAAGGACAACTGTATCTTTTTTAAAATCTATAATAACATTAAGTGCTTTTTCATCTATAGTAAGCGTTGTTTTCCATCTTGTATTTTCAAGCTGGGCAGGAGCAGTTGCATAAAACAGTAACGCAATAGAAACAAATAAATATTTTTTCATTTTTATTTTTATAAGTGATGTGCAAATCTAGTTTCTTATTTATTTAGTCGTCTCCCAAAAGGTAGAATTGGTGGAGTTGAAGTCACAGTAGTACAGAAGCTTAATCAGGGAACTGTGTCGAAATCGGGCAAATAGAGACGTTTCCATTTTCCTTCTCCATTGTTGGAGAAGGTGGCCTTAGGCCGGATGAGGCGGATTTCGACTGGCTTTTTTGCGGTACTTTTTTTCCATAAAAAAAGTACCAAAAGGCAAATTTGAAAAGATGATTTTACAAGATTTCATGCTCATTCTATAATAAACAGGTGTTTTTTTAAATGCAATAGGAAAGCGTAAACAGTGCCCCCATAGGTTTCATACTTCTTGAGGGCTAACTATTTAGTAGGTTAAAACCGCTGACTTATTCTTATGCCGGGTGTTACTCCCTTAAAAAAATTATTAAAATACATAGATGGCTCGATCATCGTTTTAAACATCTTTATTTTACCCGCGCCCAGCCGGAAAGTATTTTTATCAATAAAATCTCCCTCCCGGTGAATAAGATAGCCAAGCGAAAATACAGCACTGAATGAAAAATCCTTTCTCGGATCATGATCTGTAATACCACCCTGCCCATAAACAAGCGTAAGAAAGTCGTTTCTGAAAGTTTGTAATTTATCCTGGCTGTTTTTGGCAAAGAAAAAATGCGGCTCCCAGAGCAATCCCGGTTCCCATTTAAAATTTTTTTCGCGGTTGGCGATGGTCAGTACCAGGCCTGTACTAAAGGAAGGCACGAAATAATTTTTATAATTCTGCACATTTACAGAAACATATGCCCCTAAAAAGTCACCTATACCTGTATGTCCTTTAGGTTGGTCCCCAACGATGCTCCTGTCTTTTTTTAGGTAATGCCATCCGGTACCCAAAACTGTTGGCCAGCGGCTATTCAGGTTTTCCTGGATGGTTTTTATTTTTTCTGCAATGCGTCCATTCATATAGGCCGGCAGTTCATTGAGGTTGTTAAGGTAAAACGTAAAATGGTAATAGCGTGGAAGCGTAAGGCTTATTTTTTCCTGTGGTTTAGTTGGATTTACAATTATTCCAATCAGGTGAATAGTATCCTGCTCTGTGCGCAAGGATGCCAGTTCGCCCTCGCGACCAATCAGGAAAGCATTGCCTTTTGGCTGAAACTGCTGGAACCTGATCTTTTTTCTACCGGCAGCATCAGTAATGTAATCAATGCGTTTTGAAGTCAGCGGATCTGCCAGTGAATCTTTTAAGCCGGCTATATCGGCAATAAAAATCTGCAGCAGTGAATCAACATTTCTTATTTTTTCCAGGTCAGTAATATCAGACAGTTCTATTTTTACGCTGTTACCATTATCAAGCTTAATATAAAACCGCCTATTAAAAACTATGTTTGATGGTGGTTCAAAATTAAGGTCGGTTTTTGACTGGGCACTAAGCTCCGCCGCGATGCTTGTTATAAGCATCAATAAAACAAATGTCTTTTTCATTTTAATTTAATTTTTGAATGGGATTTTTATTTTCAGCATATCCTGTGCTGTATTACCTGCCGGCAATGAGGTACCGGAATAATTATCCTGGTTCAGGAATTTAATTTGAAAAGAGGGCCATTGACTTCGGGATGCAAACCTGGCATTTTCCTGTTCCTGTTTGCCCAGTTCATTGATATGGATTACCGGTAGTTTTTTCTTTGTGGATACCATTGCTGTAAATGCAACTACGGTGTCAGGCACATGCACAATTACCTGTTCATTGGCTGTAGCAGGTTTAATAGCTATAGTCATGATGGCATCAGGGTCATTTATTTTATTTTTTTTGTTTGTGTACCTGGTGCTTTTTGCTGTACGTGGAATTACTTCTTTTTCTGGAAACGGTTTTGAAGAAATAAGCGGTAACTGTGCTTCATTGGTTGTTTTAACTGGTGTAACCGGTGTGGGATTTTGTTTTTGTTGAACAATGTTTTTTACAACCGGGCCAATACTACTTTTTTTGAGCAGCCATGGAAACCCTGCCAGTAATACTAAACAAGCAGCGGCCCAATACCATACAATTTTATTGCGACGCGGTTTTTCATGTAGCCGGTCGTGCAGCTTTTCCCAGGAGATGTTTTTATCTCTAATTGAGTCTTCCTGCAGGCTGTCCAATTGCTCCAGTTTGCTTTTCCAGCCTGCAGTATCAGTTTGCTTTTCGTTTGACATATTCAGTTCCTTTTTTCGCTAACATTTTTTGTAATAATGACCTGGCTTTACTCAACTGCGATTTGGAAGTCCCTTCCGAAACACCGAGCATGGATGCAATTTCTGCATGTGTCATTCCCTCCACCGCATATAAATTAAAAACAGTACGGTAACCAACAGGCAATTGAATAATTATGGTAAAGATTTCTGTGGCCGATAGTCTATCAAGTGCTTCTTCTTCAAACGGAATTTCTTCTACCATTGCATCCGTTACAATATTGAATACATTTTTCTTGCGCAGAAACATGAGGCATTCATTGATCATGATTCTTTTCAGCCATCCATTTAAAGCCGCTTCGCCCTGGTAATTAAAAGCAGAAAGGTTTTTAAAGAACTTGTAAAACCCATCCAGCAATATTTCTTCAGCATCTTCCCTGTTTTTCACATAACGCCGGCAAACCATCAGCATTTTATCTGACAACTGGTCAAAAAGGCATTTCTGCGCAGCAGTGCTTCCCTGTTTAGCTTCTCTGACCAGTTTAGATATTTCCATTAAAAATAAACAGTTATTAATGTTTTCTACAATGGGTAAATGCAGTTTTCAAATAAAGGGTTGCCTGTATAAATAAAGAATTATTATGAGCCCGGAAGAAACCGCAGAATACAAAAAGTGTGTTTTTTTATGACTTCAATCCTGCGATCTTTATCATAATACTTTTGTGGGGAAATTTTAATAATCCCCGGGTTCATCTACCTATGTTCTTTATAGTAATTCCGGGGTATACTGTTTTGCAGCAGGAACATTTCTTGCTGTGTAAGCAGGGGACTATCAGCTGTTTTTATGGCTTCATCTAATTGTTCTATTGTCCGGATACCAACAATTGCTGAAGTAATGGCGGGTTGTTGCAAAACAAATTGTAAAGATGTCTGTGTGTTGCCGCGCTTTTTACCAGATACGGAATTAACTGAATCTGCAGCCTGCTTTACTGCGTCTTCATTGTAATTTAAATATTTTTTTGCAGGTTTATTAACCAGCAAACCACCTGCCAGGCTACCTCTTGCCAGCACGCCAATATTTTTATCCAACAAAAGATCCAAACAATTTTCTTCGGGTCTTCTGTCCAGTAAACTATACTGCATCATTACAGCTGCTATAGATGACCGGTATGCATATGACCTTATTACATTTGGCCGTATAGAAGATATGCCATAGAAACGGATTTTACCCTGTTGCTGTAATGTATTGAATGCGTCAATGGTTTCATCAATATTGTCTTCTATTGTACCACCATGCAACTGGTAGAGATCTATATAATCTGTTTGCAGTCTTTGCAGGCTGTTATTTACTGCAGACAAAATATATTCTTTACGTGGGTTCCATATCCAGCCACTTCCATCAGCCTTTAATTGATTGCCCACTTTGGTAGCAAGAATAACATCTTTGCGTTTTTCTTTCATCACCTGGCCAACGGTTATTTCATTCTGGCCCTTGCCGTAAAGATCGGCGGTATCAAAAAAATTAATTCCTTTTTCTATAGCTGCAAGCAGGAGGCGGCTATTGTCTGCGTCATTTTGGCCCAATGACATACAACCAAAACCTATCCGGCTAACCGTTAATGCTGACTTTCCCAATACGCGGTATTCCATGGATACTTTTTAAGGCAATGGTAAATAAAATGCCCGGATATATGCAGGATAATTGTTAAGTGTTTTGATATACATTTTTATATTTCCATTGTATACTTAACAGCAATATCAAAACCTGGTCAGAGCGATTTCTTTCAACTACCTGTTGTTATCCGCGGATATGATAAGCTTTGGGTTGAACAAACGCATAGATTCCCTGGTGAGAAAGGGTAGACCCCAAACCAGAATTTTTTCTGCCGCTCCATGGCAGTGCAGCACTTACACGATCGCAGCAATTCCAATATACCGTACCCGCATTCATTTGCTTCATTATATTTTCTGCACGCTGATAATTTTTTGAATATACCCCGGCCGTCAAACCATAATCGGTATCCTGCATCAGTTTTACTGCTTCTTCATCATTTTTTACTTTCATAATGCCAATGACAGGGCCAAAAGATTCATCACGCATCAGCGCCATCTGGTTGTTTACATTGGTTAAAACAGTGGGCTCAAAATAATTACCACTTATTCTTTTTCCACCGGATAAAAGCACAGCACCTTTATCCAATGCATCTTTTACCTGGTGCTCCAATACTTTTACCTGTGCGGGCCTGGTGAGCGGACCAATATAAACACCTTCTTCTGTTGGCAATCCTGTCTTCCAGGTTTTTACTTCCTGTACAAACGCGGCAACGTATGCATCATAAATTTTTTCATGTACATAAATTCTTTCCACGCTGCAGCAGCTTTGCCCGTTATTGTAAAATGCCCCATCGGCAGTGCCAACAGCCACCGCTTTTACGTCTTCCACATCATCTGCTATATACAATGGATCCTTACCACCCAGTTCAAGTTGCACCGGCACCAGTTTGTGCGCCGTTTTTTCAGCAATGTATTTACCGGTATTATAACTGCCGGTAAAAAAATAGCCGTTTAGCGGCAATTCTACTATAGCTTCTCCCACTGAAGCCGCACCGGCTGCCAATACAAAAACATTTTCAGGTACACCTGCTTTATGAAACAAACGTTGTATGTGCAAACCCGTCAGCAGTGTATATTCTGAAGGTTTATACAAAACTGCATTGCCGGCAATCAGCGCCGTAATAAAAACGTTTGTGCCAACCAGGTAAGGATAGTTCCAGGCAGAAATATTAGCAATAACACCCAGTGGTTCATACACAATTTTTTCTTTGGTGCCACCTTCTCTTACTACCCATTCTTCTGCTAAATATTTTGCCGCATTATCAATAAAGTATTTGATACGGCTTCTTGCACCGTTTATTTCATTATACGATTGCTGCAATGGCTTTCCCATTTCTGCAGTTAATGTTTTTGCCAGCTCATCTTTTTCCAGGTCCAGCAAATCATAAAATTTTTGAATGATATCAATACGTTCCTGCACAGTTTTAGCTGCCCACGCCGGCTGACCCGCTTTTAAGCTTGCAAATTTTTCAGCAATAATTTCTTTTGTGTCTTCGGCAATCTCCTGTATTATTTCCTGCGTGGCCGGATTAATAATTGTCATTGATAAATGCTTTATTTTTTTATTGCTTTTATGAACAGGTTCCTGATACCTGCGGACAGAGCCGATTTCTCTAATTGAAATTCATACATGCGCTCAGGGTGCCACTGAATACAAAAAAGAAATGGCTTACCGGTTTTATCTTTCCACTCAAGCCCTTCCACTACATTGTCATCGGATAAACAGCTTACCATTAATTCATTTGCTATTGTATTCACACACTGGTGATGCGCACTGTTGGTAACAGATCTCTCTGTACCTGTAATTTCAGCCAGCAATGTGCCGGGTACAATATGCAGGCCATGTGCTTTATCAAATTGTTTCTTTTCCCCATCCACAATGGCTTTATGTATACTGTTCTTTCCGGCAAGATCCTGTTGCAAATCGCCTCCCAGAATACAATTGATAAGTTGCAATCCCCTGCAAACGCCCAGCACAGGGATGTTTTGTTTTTGTGCTGCTGCAAAAAGACTTATCTCAAATGCATCTCTTTTTTCATTAAACTTCTGCGGCATGTTCGGATACACAAAATTGTCGCTGTTATAATACCCGGGATGTATATCTGCACCGCCCGATAAAACAAGTGCATCACAATCTGTTATACTGCCTTTGTTTTCTTTTGTTTCGGCAGACAAAGTAATAATGCCCACACTATCATCATCCTGTTTTAGCCAGCGTATATAATTATTGTGCTTTTCTCCGGAACCCGTATATGTCAACCCTATATTCATAGTATATTATTACAAAGCAGCGGTGTATAATGTTTTAAAATCTTTCCTTGTTACCGGTTTTGGATTGTTAGGATGGCAGAAATCAGCAAATGCCAGATCACTCAGTGTTTCTATATGTTCCTCTTTTACACCAATAGCGCTTAATTTTATAGGCATGCTTACCTGCTGGTTCAATTCAAATAAATGCCTGACAACTCCTTCACCTGTCTGATCATCCAGATTCATGGCAATGGCCATTCTTTTAAATTTATCTTCAAACCCTGCAATATTAAATTGCATACCGTAAGGCAGGTTTACTGCATTGGCCAGTCCGTGGTGTGTGTCCAGGAAAGCTGATAACGGATGCGCCAGCGAATGCACCACACCCAATCCTTTCTGAAATGCGACTGCGCCCATTAAAGAGGCAATCATCATTTTGCTGCGCGATGCCAGGTCTGGTTTATTTACTGCATCTGCAATGGATTCATTAATTAATGTAATGCCTTCGAGTGCAATGCCATCGCAGATCGGATGAAATCCTTTTGCAATAAATGCTTCCATATTATGTGTCAGCGCATCCAGACCGGTAGCAGCGGTAACAAATGATGGTAAATCCATCGTAAGCATTGGATCTGCAAAAATAATTTTAGCCAGTAGCTTAGGGTGGAATAAAATTCTTTTCCTGTGTGTATCATCTTCAGAAATAATGGCGCTTCGGCCAACTTCACTTCCGGTACCGCTGGTTGTAGGTACGGTTATAAAATAAGGAACAGCTTCTGTTACATACTGATCGCCGCCAATTAAATCATCGTAATCAAATAAATCGCGGTGGTGATTGATGCGTAATACGACTGCACGTGCTACATCCATTGCAGCTCCTCCGCCGATGCCAATGATACAATCGCGGTTGGTTGCTTTAAATGCATCACCGCCTTTCAGTACGTCAGATTTTACAGGATTTTTGTGTATGCCGGAAAACACTTCTGCCGAAATAGATTTGGCTTCCAGGTCTTTTTTTATTTGTTTAAAAAAATCGAGTTCCGCTACCACCGGGTCCGTCACTAACAGCGGTCTTGCCAAACCGTTAGTTATTAAATGATCCGGTAATTCTTTTATTGCCCCTGCACCAAAGCGGATGATGGTTGGGAAATTGTATTGCCTGATTATTTTAAAATCGGTCATGGCTATATTCTTTATTAAATATTCTTTTATGCCGGATGTGATGATGCCTGGTTTCCCTGATCACAAGGGCTGTTATTTCGATTTATTTCCTGTTTGGCCAGTGCTCAACAGTCTATAAATAGCTAACTGCTTTCTTAAATTATTTCAAAATAACGTTTCAGTTCCCAATCGGTTACCACTTTAGAAAATTGTCTCCATTCCCATTCCCGGGTACCAGTAAAATGCTGTACAAACGCATCGCCGAATAACTCTCCTGCAACAGTTGATTCTTTCATAGCCAGAGATGCTTCCCATAAATTTTTTGGCAATACGCCATTTTTCTTATCTGCATAACCATTGCCCTGCGTAGCAGGCGTTTTCAGTTTCATTTTATTTTTTATTCCATATAAGCCGGCTGCCAGGCAACCCGCCATCGCCAGGTAGGGATTAGCATCAGAACCAACCACCCTTGTTTCCAGCCTGGTAGATACAGCTCCCGCAGGCAATACCCGCAGTGCCGTGGTACGGTTATCAATTGCCCAGGTAACTGTAGTGGGGGCCCAGGCTCCTTCAGTTAGTCGTTTATAGCTGTTAACTGTAGGCGCAAACATGGGTAAAATATGTGGCAGGCAAAATAGTTGCCCCGCAATATAACTTTCCATTAAAGGGCTGATACCTGTTTTGCTTTTCTTATCGTAAAAAATATTTTGTTTGCCATCGGCGCTCCACAGGCTCTGATGTACATGGCCACTGCAGCCCGGCAGGTGCTCACTAAATTTGGCCATAAAACTGGCGATGATACCATGCCTTGAAGCAATTTCTTTTACACCGGTTTTAAAACACACCGCCCTGTCTGCCGCTTCCAGTATTTTTCCATAAACAATAGCTGCCTCATATACACCCGGGCCCGTTTCTGTATGAATGCCTTCTATGGGTACATTAAATTTATTGAGCAGGTCAAACAAATCATGAAAAAAAGGACTTTGCTGCGATGCACGCAACACGGAATATCCAAACATGCCATTGGTAAGGTGCTGTGGATTTCGGAACTTGTTCTCATACAATTCATTCACATTGTTTACAAAATTAAACCATTCAAATTCCTGTGAGAAATAAGGAATAAAGCCGGCATCACCTGCCTGTTGCGTTATTTTTTTTAACAGGCTTCTTGGACAGATGGGAAGACTCTTGCCTTTTCCATCACTAAAATCAGCAATAAAAAAAGGAAGATCATTTTCCCAGGGTATTTCACGGAATGTTTGCAGGTCAACTATTGCTGTTGCATCCGGATAACCGGTATGCCAGCCGGTATAGCTGGCGTTATCGTAGGCAACATCATTGGCATCCCAGCCAAATACCACATCACAAAAACCAATACCTTTTTCTGCAACAGATTTAAATTTTTCAAAACTGATTACCTTACCCCTCAGTATGCCATCAATATCCACGATGGCCAGTTTTACTTTACGGGTGTCTTTATCTGCCAATTGCTGAATTATGCCGGCCTTTGTTTGGTTATGCTGCATGGGTATTGTTTTTTACAAAAAAGTGAAACCATAAATAAGAGATTGCCAGGATTGCAAAATATATAAGCGCTAATTTACCATTTAATGTAACCATTGCCACCAGGAAGATAGCCGGTATAATTAATGCAATGACTGGAAAATAAGGAAAAAATGGTACCCGGAAAGGGCGGATGAGTGAAGCTTCATTTCTCCGCAACGCCGGCAGGCTGATCATTGAAATAAAATAAAGTGATAAAGCGCCAAAGCAGCTGACGGTAATAATTTCGGAGATTTTACCAGTACCAACGCCCGGCCCCCATAGCATAACAGGACCTAAGGTGCGTGACAATTGCAGGGTTGAAGCAGGTGGTTCCGGGTATAGATCCGTCATTATGGGCTGAATATTGTTTGGTAAGCTTAAAAATAGGAAAAATAGAAAGAAAACAGGCCATCAATACAATAGACAAAATAAAAAATCGATACTATCAACTAAAAATTTGCTTTGTTAATCATTTGTCACGAAGAATTAAATATATTTGATTCCAAATAAATTGTATAATGAAAAAACTATATGTCTCTTCTCTTATTGTAATGATGGCAGTGTTCTTCTCTTATTGCCATACTGCAAAAAAAGCCGCAGCACCCGCAACTGCAGCGTTAACTTATGAAACTAATATTCAGCCAATAATTGTAAGCTCCTGCTCTCCCTGCCATATACCTGCAAAAGGTGGCAATAAAGAAGCATTGGATACTTACACTAATGTTACCAAAGAGATAGATGGTGTTTTGCGCCGCATACAATTAAATCCTGACGAAAAAGGATTTATGCCATTCAAACATCCTAAGCTTAGTGACAGCACCATTGCAGTTATTAAACAATGGAAAGACAGCGGCATGGCAGAAAAATGATAAATACTAACTATAAATAATCATATTGAAAGAGCGCCCTGACAGGCGCTTTTTTATTGTAACTATCAAAAAGAATTAATACAAAAAGAAGGGTGACATTTTTGTAAAAACTGACATTCCATCTGCCTTCTGTTAAGAAAAACATAAGAGAAAGGATCAACTATGGCCTTTATTGCAGCCATTTGTTATTGAATCGTTATAAAGCAGGTCTCCCTTTTTCTTTTGTATTATTTTTGAGTCCATATAAGCATAAAATTACTTGATTATGAAAAAGTTAATGGTAATAGCAGTTGCTTTAGGATTGGCTTTTGGGGCTTCAGCCCAACGCTTTGGTCACGGTGGTTTTGGCAGGGGTGGGGGACATGTTTATATAGCTCCGCCCCGTGTTTCAGTAGGTATAGGATATTCACCTTTTTACGCTCCTTACTATTCTCCTTTTGGATATTCTCCATATGGATACAACAATGTATATGGCCGTTCATACAGGCCTTCCAAAATGGAAATGAAAATAGAGGATATTAAGAACGATTACAAGGATAAGATCTATTCTGCCAAACATGATGACAGTCTTACCCGTAAAGAAAGAAGACAAACAGTACACCAGTTAAGAAGCGAAAGGGATCAGGCCATTAATGATCTTAAAAGAAACTACTATAAATACTGAGGAGATCAACGTTTTAAGTGCTAAGTTTTAAGTGGTAAGGCGAAAGCCAGATATTGGATGGTTGTTATCTTTTTACTTAACACTTATTATCTCACGGTTTTAAAACAAATGATACCGTCCAGGTTGGGCGGTATTTTTATTTGACCAAACAATTGCGGGGCCTGATAAATACTATCGGCTTATATTTTCTAGTTATTATTTTTTTGCTTACTACTTATAACTTAAAACTTACCACTTAAGATATTTTAAACCCTGTTAATATGCCTTTTTACCGATTGCAGGTAACTGTTGGTAGATTTTGTGATTTGCATATATAAATGATAAGATAGTTTTGAAATCATACGGCGAAAAATATTATCTGCTGTAAAAAATCAATCATTATCAATCTTAATTTTTATGAAGTACACAATTACCTGCTGGGCCCTGTTGGTAACCGTTTTGCTGCATGCCCAAACAAAACCAGTTGACGCCGGCTGGCATTTTGGAATAAAAGGAGATGTCAACTTTTCCAATATCAATGGCAATGGTATGGCCAATGGCTATACTTCCGGTTTCCAGTTTGGAGGTTTTGCTGAAAAGATCCTAAATAGTAAGTGGAGTATACAGCCGGAGCTTTTATTTACCCAAAACAATTCAAAAAAAGGTGCTGACTTTCTCACTTTTTACAATACAGAGGGCAATGTATTTGCTTCGGATAATATAAAACTGGGTTATATAAGTGTGCCCATCATGTTTAAATATAACATGAATAAATACCTCTCCATATTGGCAGGACCGCAATACAGCCAGATGTTATTTGATGCAGAAAGCCTGCTGGATGATAACAAGGGCATTGCTTTTAAACGCTATGAAGTAAGCGGCAATGCAGGTGTACAGTTTACGCTTGGCAGCGTCTCTTTGTACGGCCGTTATAATCTTGGACTGTCGAACATCAATGGTATTGATGACCGGTACAAATGGCACTCAGGGCATATACAAACCGGCATTGCAATAAGAATAAAATAGCGGGTCTGGATTTAATAAAAAATGACGCGGCTGATAACCGCGTCATTTTTGTGTATAAAAGGAAAAAGATGATTGTAGTTAATCTTTT
>JBDSOC010000055.1:0-4442 GCA_039915085.1 Chitinophagaceae bacterium | reverse complement strand
ATGGTTTTTTTCAAACATTAAAAACCATGGTGCAGCCGCCCGATATGCTTATTTATCTTAAAGGATCAGTGCCCACACTGGTTGGCCAGATACAAAAGCGCGGACGGGAATACGAAGAGAATATACGCCTGGATTACCTGAAACGCCTGAATGATTATTACAACAAATGGATAGAAAGCTACAAAGAAGGCGCCCTGCTGATTATTGATATCGACAAAAACAAATTTGCCGAAAACGAAGAGCATATGGGTGAAATAATCCGTAAAGTGGATGCACAGTTGTATGGGTTGTTTTAGCGTTGTATGCAAAATATAAAGATGAGCATCTCAAAAGAAAAGTCCGTGAGATGCTTTTTCATTTAACTATCTGCTCATTTGTTTATTTCAACCTTGCTGGGCAAAAAAATAAAAAAGACGAGAGAATAATAGCATACTGAAAACTCACTTATACCCCGAATACTCACCCAGCTTATACAGTTCCCTGTTTATTTTTTCTGACCAGGCGGCCTGTTGTTCTTTATCGCGGCTGAAATCAGTCTCATCGTCGTACTGGTTTTGCATGGCCGATAAATCATTCATTATTTTTTGATAAATAGCAGGCACTTCTTTTTGCGCAGTAGCAGCATTAAATTTGTATGCTTTTATTATCTTGTTGAGTTTGCGGGCATAAATTTCTGCAATATCAAAATGCCCCTGCTCATGAGAAAGTATATAATCTGTTTTTACCCTTCCCCATGAAGTGTTTTTTTCAAAAACACATCCAATCGTATAATTGAATCTTTTATCAGAATCATAATTATACTTAAAAGTGATTTTTGAACTGGTAAGTGCGGCATTGGCAGAATTATTGTCGGGCCGGCTTTTAAAATCATCCCAGGTCAACCTGCGGGATGCTGTCCAGGGTAAGCCGGTATCGTCATTCTGTGTTGTGAAGAAGAAAGAGGCAGATAGAAAAACCGATGCTATTAATTTAAAAATCATTACGTGAATTTAAAATTAATAACGCCAAATCAATGGAAGATATACTAAAGGAATTCTTAAAGTTAGCAAGGCTTACTTTACTTTCTTCAACAGCATTACATAGCCACAAAGCCCTTTCTTTTTTTGTTTATTTACCTGTACAGGCTTAATAAGGTGGTATTCTGTAAATTGAGAGATATAAGGATAGCTGATAATGTTACCATCTACATCGCCCCACATGTTTTTCTTATATACAACCTGTTTTTCATTCCAGTCGTACATACGCACTTCATATAATTTGGAGGAGGGATCGCCAATAAAGATAAATTGGTACCAGGCACCCTGGGTAAGGGGCATAACAATGGGTAATTCGTATTCGCTCTCCATTTTAACGGAAGCTTCACGTACTACTTCATAACCCTGGTTGCTGAATAATTGTTTTAGACTGTCTACCTGAACCTTGTACGATTCATTCATGCAATTCTCAAGATGAATTACATCTTCCTGCGCCATGGAAGTAAGGGAACTTATAATGATTCCAAGCAGGAAACTGAGTTTTATCAGGTGGCCTCTCATTTTAAAGGATTTTAACAGGATGTACGGATTATTACTGACCTCTAATATAATACATCAATGTTTGTAATGCAAAGCCTATTCCAGAATTTTCGTTGAAAAAGCTCCCCGGAAATAAATCAATTCCGTTTATATTTTTGAATTTATAAAGATAACGGCTGATTATCAGTTAATTAGATCGAAATGGATAAACGCAAGTTCCCTTATTATCTTATCAACACCATGGTTCCTTTTTTGGTAATTACCTTGCCTGTATAATCCCTGCCCTGCACTACCCATACATAGGTTCCGGAAGACTGTGCCTTGCCAGCGTAATTACCGTTCCAGCCGGTGCCATCGCTGCTGCTAAAAACCAGGTCACCCCAGCGATTGTAGACGCGGAAATAATCAATCCTGGAAATACCTGCTGCAATGGGCCTGAACAAATTATTCTGGATGCCCCCGGGCGTAAATGCATTTGGTACAAAAATATCCGGTGCTGTCTGAAATACTTTTATGTGTATGGTATCAATGGCAAAACAATTTTCTTTTGTAAATGCTTTTACGGCATAGGTGTAAATACCGCTGTTGTTAAATAATGCAATGGGCGACTGGATATCATTGTGATCCAGGTAAGTAGCAGGTGTCCATAAAAAAAATGGAGCGCCGGTAGCAGTTAGCTTAAGCGGCTGATTCACTGTTACCGAAGTGTCATTGCCTGCAGAAGCAATAACAGGGGGCCTTACAATTACAGCCACTGTATCCAATTTCGGTTTAGGACAACCAAGTACATCATATACAGCAAGAATATAAGAAGTAGTAGCAAGCGGATGCGCCAAAGGAGTAAGACTACCGGCATTGATCAGGCTAAAACTGGGTGTCCAGTTAAATGAAGCACCCGTAATACTTGCGCTTAAATACGCGGTATCCCCAAAACAAATTACTTTGTCTTCTCCTGCGCTTGCTCCAGGGTAAGGGACAGTCCGTATGGTTACATCGTCCGCCACACTGCATTTGCCTATGCTGGCAATTAAATGATACGTAGTTGTAGCGATGGGTGTAACAGACGGATTTTTTAATTGCGCATTATTAAATGTACTTGCCGGTGACCAGGTATAGGCCAGTGCATCTGTTGTTGGGTGCAGCATAATGGTATCAGTAAGGCAAATAGTACTATCGGGGCCTGCATTCAGTGTTACATGGTCAACCACTCTTACCTTTACTGAATCTGTATTGATGCATCCATTTTCGTTTAGCTGTACCTGGTAGACAGTTGTATTAATGGGGAATACGAGTGGTGTAGCCGTATTTTCATTTATAATTCTTGAAACCGGCGTCCAGGCAAATGTGCCCAGCCCATTTGCCTGCAGCATAAGCGTGTCTTGTATGGGCAGGTTACTGCATATTAAAGTATCCTTAAAGGGCAATTGTATAAGCGGCTTGTCCTTCACTTCAAACTGCAGGGAAACAGTATCTATGCACCCTTTATTGCTTTGAACAATAAGCTGGGCAGTTTTGGTACCCGTGGTACTGTATTTCCAGACAGGGGTGGGGGTGGGTGTCTTTGAAGTATCAGCCAGGGTTGTTTCATCGCCAAAGTTCCAGTGCCAGTTATTTACAAGGCCATATTTTGTTTTGGTGGTATCAGTAAACTGCAGCGGGGTAAGCAGGCAGGATCCGGTAACCATAAATCCAGGATAGAAACCGGGATATACTTTAGCCAGTGTTGTGGTAGAATCAATACACTGTCCCGCTAAAATTACTTTCAGCTTTATTGTATAGGTTCCGGTATCTGCAAACTGGTGCTGAATTAAACCAACCGGATCAAGCGAAGTGTCTGTTTTTGATCCGTCCCCGTATTTCCAGATGTATACCGAACCCGCCGGATTGATTTGTTCATTTTTAAATGTAACCAGGAAATCGTCGCAATAATCATAACCTGGTTTTAGAAAGGCCTTCAGGGGGTTACAATCGGAGACCTTCAGGTGAATATCCTTCCTGTGCACGTTTATCAATACACCTTTGCGGTATTCATAAATGCACCCTGTAACAACATATTGGGCAGTAGTGGCAGGTGCTATACCGGCAATAATACCTGTATGAGGATCTATAGATGCGTTAATGCCAAGGGGGCTGGAACCGCTATAGGGAACATTGTAAGGCAAAGAATTATAAGGAGGCGCTACTGCAGGGTTGGGTGCGGGACAATTGGCACATGCAGGTGATTGGTTGCCCTGGCCGCCACCGTTATAAGCATTGCATAAACTATAGACCAGCGAATCTCCTTCCGGATCGGTAGCTGAAAAATCAAAGGAAAAGCCAGAACCGGCGCAAATGGCAACAGCATCGTTACCGGCAATAACAGGGCTGGAATTATGGTCCGGCAATGGTAAAGTATTGGTGCCGGGTATATCACATGAATAAGTTGCACCGTAGGCGTCACTGTTACCGGCAATGTTTTCAATACCACCAATACGGCAGCAACGCTGGTAGGCTATTGTATAACCTTCAGGGGCGTCAGGTAATTCTATCGTTGTTTCAAAGTACTTAAGTTTATAACAGATATCTGTGGGCGGATTAGTAATACATGGATTGGAATTTGGGTCATACATAATAACCTGCTGGCTGGTTAAGCCAACAGTAACATTGCTGAACATAGCATTATTGGCTCTGCTGAATACTGTAAAAGGGGCCGAAGTTTCATTCTGGCCGGGATCATTTGCATTGCAATCAATGTAGAGTTTGAGGGTTACTAAATAACCCGATGTATTGGGAGATGAACCAGGACCGAGATATTTATAGGAGAGTTCGCCACCACGTATATGTTTTGCATACACGGGCATAAAGCACAAAATTGCTATACCTGCTGCCAATAACTTTTTCATTCACATGCTCAATGCAGGTTAAACTGTTGTACATAATTGTAAAAAT
>JBDSOC010000312.1:0-7090 GCA_039915085.1 Chitinophagaceae bacterium | reverse complement strand
ACAATAAATTCTATAAACGCAGGCACACCCGCTTCTGAGGCATTACCGCTTACATCGTCTTTGGGTATAATAATATCTGCCAGTACAGTAATAGTAGCCATTTCATCGTCTGTAAAAAACTTATCAGACATTATCTTTTTATAATCCGCCAGCTCCTGCGGTGTACGGTCGTAGTTGAGACCTTCAGCATTAACAAGTTCCGGCTTAGCTTCTATTTTGGTATTGTTGTCCTTACAGGCTTCAACCAAAACGCTTGTAGAAACCGTGCCCATTATAAGGGCCTTGATGGATTTTCTTCTGTCCATGTTAGTTTATTTTATTCGATTTGCGGTCGGTGGAACACCCCCGCGGACCTCTGTGGCTGGTGTTCCCACCGGCCACTTTTGATCCTAAATATTATTTTTCTTCAGTTCCTCAATAATATATTCAGATGCGCGCATACTGAGCGCAAGAATGGTCCAGGTAATATTTTTATCCGCCTGGCTTACAAACTGCGCGCCATCTACTACAAAAAGGTTTTTACAATCATGTGCCTGGCTCCATTTATTAAGCGCTGATTTTTTTGGATCATTGCCCATCCTGGCGGTGCCTGCCTCGTGAATGATCTTACCAGGCGTTTCCAGTCCGTAGTTATTTTCTGCGGTGGCATCATCACCCCAAGTAATTACGGCACCCATTTCGTGCATAATTTCCCGGAAGGTTTCTTTCATGTGTTTGGCCTGGTTTATTTCGTAACTGCTGTATTTAACATTAAAACGCAATACAGGTATGCCATATTTGTCTACTACACCGGGGTCTATTTCGCAATAGTTGCTTTCAAGTGCCATGGCTTCTCCTCTTCCTGCCATACCAATACCTGCACCATAGAAAAAGCGAATATCTTCCTTTAGCGAAGCACCATAACCACCTGCTTCTTTCTTCTTGCCATTTACGGCGTATTTACCGTTCATATTTTCAGTACCCATACCAATACCATAACCAGGCATACCCATTCCACCGCCATATTCAATATGATAGCCACGCGGAAAATCAAGTTTTTTATTATCCAGCCACCAGGGAGAATAAACGTGCATTCCACCTACGCCATCTTCATTATAGCGTTTACGGCCAAACAGGTTGGGTATATAACCGCCCATGCCCGCCCCCGTAGAATCATGCAAATATTTTCCAACTACATTACTGCTATTGGATATCCCATTCGGATGCCTTTGTGATTTTGAATTCAGCATCAGCCTGGAGCTCTCACAGGCGCTGGCAGCCAGTATGACTACTTTGCCCTGCACCTGGTATTCCTGTAAGTCTTCTTTATTAATGTAAGATACACCGGTTGCCAGGCCTTCTTTATTGGTCAATACTTCCCTGGCCATGGCATTGGTTATCACATCTACATTACCGGTAGCAATGGCAGGTTTTACCAATACGGAGGAGGATGAAAAGTCACCATATACCTGGCAGCCACGGTTACACTGGCTGCAGAAAAAACAGGCTTTACGATCCTTGTTATCCGGCAATGCCTTTGTTAGAATAGACAATCTTGCCGGGATAACTTTAACGCCTGCTTTGGTAGCGCCATTCTTTATTAATATTTCATGCAGCCGCGGTTTTGGAGGGGGCAGAAAAAATCCATCGGGATCATTTTCCAGGCCTTCGTTGGTACCAAATACACCAATCATTTTATCAACCCTGTCATAAAAGGGTTTTATATCTTCATAACCAATCGGCCAGTCATCGCCCAGGCCGTCTATACTTCTTCTTTTAAAATCTTTAGGGCCAAACCGTAGTGAAATACGTCCCCAGTGATTGGTGCGTCCGCCAATCATCCTGGCGCGCCACCAGTCCCATTGTGTACCGGCAGCCTTTGTATATGGTTCGCCTTCAATTTCCCAGCCGTGGTAGCAGGCATCAAAATCGCCAAATGGACGAAATTTTGTGCTGGCGCCGCGTCTCGGGCTTTCCCAAGGGCCTTTTAATTGAGTTACATTTTTTGCGGGATCATACATCGGGCCGGCTTCTATCAAACAGACTTTTAGTCCTGCTTTGGATAATATATAGGAAGCCATACCACCGCCTGCGCCTGAGCCAACAATAACTACATCGTATTGTTTGGGTTGCTTTTTAATATTCAATTGTCCCATGTAGCAATCTTATTTCTTAAAAAGGTTATTGAAAGAATAAATGTAACTAAATAAACCATTATTGTTAAATCAAATTTGTTAACTGGTAATTTTCTTTTAGATATAGTAACATTCTCATTTTTACAAGAAAATTATTTTATACTGGAAAAAAATAAATAAATAGAAATTTACTGTCTTAGCTGTCTCATCCGCATAAAATCGTATTCATTTATAAATTGCGAACAGAGAAGTGTGGCATAGAATTTAACCTATATATATAAACATTCTATTATGGCTACTAATAATATTATTGAGTTGCTGCAGCAGGCGCTGAACAGCAAACCATTGCAAAAAGTAAGTCCCAATACGCAGGAAGTAAAAAAATCAGCTACTGACACTACCAATGCCAGTAAGCTTCAGCAGGCAGTAATAGCTGCAGTGCTTACAGGTTTGTACAAGGTAACCCGGACACATGAAGGAGCTGATTTGGTATTGGGGGGAAATATATCTACAACATGGGGAGATTTGCTCTTTGCTGATAGCAAAGATGCATTGATAAACCGCATTGTTACTTATAGCGTTTCAAGCCCTGCCAATGTTAGTGGCGAAATTGAAATGGCTGGAATGGAAGCAGCCAATATTATAAAGACAAATGCAGGTGGAACCAGGACGGCTACGGCTGATGATGTGATTACTTACATGAAAGAACAAAGGAATAATATTCTTCATTATTTACCCGCCGCATTGCAACTGGGCTCTCTGCTGGATGATGATACCCTTGATGATCATACGCACAAAATGGACGGACCTATTTCAGGACTCATGCATACCATAGAAAAAGCATTCTCCGGTGCACCGCCAGCGGAGGAGAAGAAGCCCTGAGGAAAAAGCATAAGACGCGATACCCCTCCGGTGGCTGTTGTTGCCGGGCTTTGGAACGCACGATTCACGCCGGACGTCTCATGATAATAGTTATCTTTGCGCCCCGATGAAATCAAGAACATTAAAAAAAGATAAGGTAAATATTATTACCCTGGGCTGCAGTAAGAATATGGTGGACAGCGAAGTGTTGAGCGGCCAATTACTGGCCAATGATATTAATGTGGTACATGAAAACAAAAAACTGGATCATAATATAGTTATAGTAAACACCTGCGGATTTATTGACAAGGCCAAGGAAGAAAGTATTAACACTATTTTGGATCAGCTGGAATTAAAACGAAGGGGTAAGCTGGATAAAGTCTATGTTACCGGTTGCCTGAGCCAGCGTTACCGCGATGATTTGCAAAATGAAATACCTGATGTGGATGCATGGTTTGGCACCATGGAACTTCCTTTGATGCTGAAACAATTTGATGCTGATTATAAAACAGAATTATTAGGTGAACGCTTACTCGCTACCCCGCAGCATTATGCTTATTTAAAAATTTCTGAAGGTTGTAACCGTACCTGTTCTTTTTGCGCCATTCCTTTAATGCGCGGACAACATATTAGTAGACCAATAGAAGAATTGGTAAAAGAGGCTGAAAACCTGGTAAGAAAAGGCGTAAAAGAAATTATGCTGATTGCGCAGGAGCTTACTTATTATGGCCTTGATATTTATAAAAAAAGAATGCTCGGCGATTTGATGAACAGGCTGGCAGATGTGAAAGGACTTGAGTGGATAAGGCTTCACTATGCTTACCCATCAAAATTCCCGCTGGAAGTACTGGATGTAATGCGCGAAAGAGAAAATATTTGCAACTATCTCGATATGCCACTGCAACATGCCAGCGATGACATGCTGAAAGCAATGAAAAGGAATATTACCAAAGCTGAAATGGAAGATCTGCTGGCTGCAGTACGCGAAAAAGTACCAGGCATTTGTTTACGTACTACTTTAATTGCAGGTTTCCCCGGAGAAACACAGGGCGATGTGGATACCATAAAACAATTTTTACAGGAACAAAGGTTTGACCGCGTTGGTATTTTTCAATATTCTCACGAAGAAAACACTTCAGCACATGTATTAACCGATGACGTAGCAGCTGATGAAAAAGAACGCCGTGCACAGGAAATAATGGAAGTACAACAGGAAATCTCACTGGAGAAAAACCAGGAGAAAATTGGCAGAACATTTAAAGTTCTTATTGATAAAAAAGAAGCGGGCCGTTATCTTGGCCGTACAGAATTTGACTCTGTGGAAGTAGATAATGAAGTAGTAATACAGGCAACGTCGAAACTACCCGTGGGAGATTTTGTAAATGTAAAAATCACTAAAGCGTATGATTATGATTTGGAGGGTGAAGTAGTATAAGTAATTTTTGATTGCCGGTGTACTGATGTCTGATTTCTTTTGTTGGTGAAAGCTTTTATTATTTTCTCATTTTGTTTTTAATTTTTCATACCGCTAATTAAGCAACCCTCTATTTGCAACAATATATCAGACTGTATTAATGAACAATCTTACAGGAGGCACCCTTCACTGCTGAAAGTGGAGAAAACCCGGGAATAAGGTCACTCCGTTCTCAAACTCTGTACAGGATTGGCAACAGCTGCCCTGATGGCCTGGAAACTCACTGTTAATAAAGTAATAAGCAATGACCCAAAACCTGTTGCTGCAAAGATCCACCAGGACAAAGCCGTGCGGTAGATATAATCCTGTAGCCATGCATGCATACAATAATAAGCAATGGGTATTGAGATGAGCAGGGAAATACCAGCAAGCATTACAAATTCTTCTGACAATAACTTCCATAAATTAAATACAGATGCACCCAACACTTTTCTCACCCCAATTTCTTTGGTACGTTGTTCGGCAACAAAAGAAGAAAGACCAAACAATCCCAGGCAGGAAATAAAAATGGCGAAGATGGCAAAGACTGTGGCCAGGTGGCCAATTTGTTCTTCACCTAAAAATTTCAAATTGTACGTCTGATCTATAAACTTATATTCGAATGTGCTACCCGGATTATATTTTTTAAATACGGGTGCTATTTTAGCAAGAGCTTCGTGTATGGATACTGCCGGGTTAATGCGTATTATAATGACATGGATCCGCGGATTGGGCGACAGGGTAAAAAAAACAGGTTCTGCCGGCATATAGGGCGATTGCATTACCATGTCTTTTACAACAGCAAGAATGGGATTTTCTTTGCCGTGCCACCGGATGCTTTTACCAACAGGGTTTTTTAATCCTGTGAATTTAACTGCAGCCTCATTTAAAATAAAGGCCCCGCTGTCTGCCGGAAAATCTTTCGAAAAATCACGGCCTTCCAGTATAGTCCAGCCAACTGTTTTTCCAAATTCCCGGCTTATAAATAAGGTCCCGATAATTGGCACTGAATTGGGGTCGCGGCCTTGCCAGTCATAACCCATCATGCTATTTTGTACCTCTGTTGGCGGACTGGAAGATACTGCCATATTCTCCACCAACCCTGCCCCGAGAAGATCATTCCTCAGGGCATCGATATGATCTTTTATTTCCGGGGTATTCATATTTACAGTAATCAGCCCTTCGCGGCTATAGCCTACAGGCCTGTTCTTTGCATATTGTATTTGACGGAAAACAACAATGGTCCCGGTTATTAATGTTATGGATACTGTAAATTGTATTACAACCAATACCCGGCGTGCTAAAGATCCCAGGTGACCGGCCCTGAATGTTCCCTTCAATATTTTTGATGGCTGGAAACCGGATAGGTACAGCGCAGGATAACTGCCTGCAATCAGCCCTGTAAAAATGGTGAAGCCCAGGATCAATAACCAAAACAGCGGTTGAGAATAAGGAATGGCGATGTGTTTTCCTGCGAGTGTATTGAAATAAGAAAGCGACAACTGCGCCATAATAACAGCTAAAATAAGTGCTGCAAAAGTTACCAGCATTGATTCACCCAGGAACTGACCTATGAGCTGTCCATGCCTTGAACCGAGGACTTTGCGTATTCCAACTTCCCGTGCTCTTTTTTCACTTCGTGCTGTGCTGAGATTCATGTAATTGATACAGGCCAGCAATAATACAAATGCACAAATGATTCCGAAAAGCCAAACGAACTGCAATCGTCCACCAGTCATTTTACCATTTTCAAATTTGTTGTATAAAAGCCATTTATCCATTGGATGCAGCAGAATTTCTTCCCATGCTCCTTTTATATGCGGCTTTGTAATATTTTTTATCCTGGCGGAAGTTTCCGCAAAACCGGCATGATCGCTTAGTTGTACATACAGCTGAAAGTGATGATCGATCCAGTCTTCTGAACGTTGCATTCCCGGGTTGTCCTTATTATTCCAGGCCAGTAGAAATTGTGTTTGTGCGAAACTTGAATTATCGGGCAGATCTTCATAAACGCCTCCTACTTTCATAGCAGACTGATTACCCAACAGTACGGTTTGATTTATTGGATCGGCATCTCCAAATAATGCTTTGGCGGCAGATTGGCTGAGCAACATGGCAGAAGGATCTTTCAGCGCGCCCCGGCTGCCTTCTATCATTTTCAAAGTAAACATTTCAGGGAATCCGGGTTCTGCCCACATTCCCGGCTGGCTTATGATTTTATCACCTGTTTTTAATAATTGACTTGTTCCGGCTACAAGAGCCATGTTTTTAAAATCACCTGGAAATGAGTTACGCAACGCGGTGGCCAATGGAACGGAAGCAAAAGATTCAGCAGTAGTGGCACCATTGATAGTTTCTATTGACATTGCCATGCCCAGTCTTTCATGGTTCTTGTGATAATGATCGTATGAAAGTTCATCCCATATCCATAGACAAATCAGGATTGCCACGGCCATGCCGACAGCCAGTCCGCCAATATTGATGAAAGAAGAAATTTTATTTTTCAATAAATTTCTCCACGCAATTTTAAAATAATTTTTTAGCATAACTCCATTTTCGGTTTGCTATAATGACGGTAATACCAAATAAAAATACAACTAAGTTTTTAGTTAAAGAATTAAAATCAAAAAAAGGGCCATCCATAGAAATGGACGGCCTCAAC
>JBDSOC010000257.1:0-7656 GCA_039915085.1 Chitinophagaceae bacterium | reverse complement strand
ATTGCCAAAAAGTATATCCGCCAGCGCATTTCCGCCCTGTTCACCCGGATACCAGGCAAGTACAATGGCATCGGCATAAGGTTCAATAGCCGCAATATCAACAGCACTGCCTGCGGTTATTACCACGATAATTGGTTTTGTACTTCCCTTACGAAGCGCTTTCAGGTAAGCGATATGGCTAGCGGGAAGGCTTAAACTTTTTCTGTCGCCACCACCTGCAGCAAGAAAAGCATCACCTTCCTCACCTTCATATACCGGGTTAAGGCCAAGTACTGCAACTGTAACATCTGCATTACCGGCAGCCCATATACCGCCAAAATGGACCGTATCCGAGTAATCACAACCCAGGTCGTATTCAACTCTTGTACCCTCATCTACAGCAGCAGTAATACCTTCAACAAAATTGACTGCTTTACTGCTTACACCATGATAATTACCCATCAGCGCATCCAGCGAAGCTGCATTGGAACCCACTACCATTACAGCGCTGTAATTCTTTTTATTAAGCGGTAAAATATTTTTATTGTTCTTAAGCAACACCATACTTTGCTGCGCCGCAGTTCTTGCCAGATTAATATGGTATTCTGAAGCAATACTGTCTGCCCCGTATTTACTAAATGGATTCATGGCAGCAGGATCATAAAAACCCAGTTTAATCTGCGTTCTTAAAATACCAGCCAGTGCACTGTCAACCTGCTGTGCTGTTAATAATTTTTGATCAATGGCCATCATTACATCATGCTGCAGCAGGTTACTGCAATCCAGGTTAACACCCGCCCTGATAGCAGCGGCGGCCGTTTCTATACTTGTGGGTATTGCCTTGTGCCGCATAAAAACATCATCCAGCGCACCACAATCTGTTACTACATGACCTTTAAATTTCCATTCAGTACGAAGGATGGACTGTAATAATGTTTGCCCTGTACAACACGGTTCACCATTTACACGGTTATAGGCGCACATAATTGATTCAACACCTGCATCTACCAGTTTTTTAAATGCATATAAATAAGTTTCACGTAAATCTTTTTCATCAACAATGGCATTGAAAGTATGACGCCCTGCTTCCGGTCCGCTATGCACTGCAAAATGTTTGGCACAGGCCGAAGTTTTGAGATAACGGTTATCAGTACCCTGTAATCCTTTAATAAATGCCACTCCCATAGCTGAGGTAAGAAAAGGATCTTCGCCATAGGTTTCCTGCCCCCTTCCCCATCGCGGATCCCGGAAAATATTGATATTGGGCGACCAGAAAGTCAGTCCCATGTATTGCAGGTGCCTGCCCTTCGCGGCTGAAAGATTGTATTTTGCCCGTGCTTCTGTAGAAATAACACCTGCTTCCTCAAACAGCAATGCATCATTAAATGTAGCGGCCATTCCTATTGCCTGCGGAAAAACCGTTGCCCTGCCTGCCCTGGCTACGCCATGCAGTGCTTCGTTCCACCAGTTATATGCAGGTATGCCAAGCCGGTCAACAGGTTTACTGTTATACCCCAGTAAAGAAATTTTTTCTTCTATTGTAAGCTGCTGAAGCAAATCATTGACCCTGGATTGTACCGGCAATTGCGGATTTCTGAATGCAGGCCTAGTATTTTGTGCAAACGCGCTGATAAACAAAAAAGGAAGAAGCAATAAAAAAAACATTCTGATCATAGATACTTGCATACGTGTAATAAAGAAAAAAATTTCAGTAAAGCTGGGTCGTCCTTTTACGCACTACCATAAAATAAATCTTGCCCGGGGCGGCGCACCTTATAAACAGAACTATTTTACAGGGTGACCCGTCTTTATTAGTTTATATTTCAAATTCCCGCAATTTAAAGGCGACCCACCCAAGGTTCATTTCGCTCCATACCTTTAATAAATTTCAATATTAGAAATTACGGGACACGCTTTTGAAGCGGTTATATTTATTCTTACTTTACCTGTTTCAACAGGTGTTATTTTTAAAATTCTTTTGTACCCGATGGTAGTAGCATTGGCCACTTCCTGCCAGGCGTTGTCTTTCCATACTTCAACAGAAAAAGATTGCACCCGCTGACCAAGCTGAATGTGCTCCTGCAGGGTAATGTATTGTACAATACTCTTCTTATCAAGGCTGATTTCAATATTACCTGTTGTAATTCCATCATCAGTAGCCCAGTAGGTATTTTCTTTACCATCGGTGATGTTTGATGGTGCGTATGCCGCAGATTTTCCCCTGTAACTGCTTGCCTTAACTGGTGCTTCTTTTGCCAGGTTGTCTGCAAATGTTCTATTTAATAAATCCCTGAAACCTTTTAACGATTGTACATCAATCTCATTGAACAATCCCCGCTGGTCCGGTGGTATATTTAATAACAAAGTAGAACCACGGCCAACTGAAGTAAGATAAATTTCAAACAAACGCTCTGGTGTTTTTACTTTTTCATCTTCTGCAGCATGGTAAAACCAGCCCGGGCGGATGGATACATCTACTTCTGCAGGTATCCATTGTTTACCATCAGGCGATCCTGTATTCAATAATTTGTATATACCCGCTTTACCGGCATACAAAGTATCTGATGAAATGGTGTTCCAGTTGGTTTCGCCTGCAAGGCCATTTTCATTACCTGCCCAGCGTACTCCGGGTCCTGCATCACTGAAGAAAATAACATTTGGTTGCATACTTTTTACCAGGCTTAAAGTTTTAGGCCAGTCGTAATAGGCAGCGCCATTTATCTTTCTTGTTTCATTGGCACCTCCATAATAGCCGCTGCCTCCGTTGGCACCGTCAAACCACATTTCCACTACTGGTCCGTACTGTGTAAATAATTCTTTTAACTGGTTCCTGTAATAAGTTATGTATTCAGGTTTTCCGTAAGTAGCCTGGTTACGATCCCACGGAGACAGGTAAACGCCAAATTTTAATCCATACTTTTTGCAGGCATCATTTGCTTCACGTACAATATCGCCCTTGCCATTTTTATAAGGACTGTTTTTTATTGAATGTTCAGTGTACTTGCTTGGCCATAAACAAAATCCATCATGATGTTTACAGGTTAAGATCATGGTTTTAAACCCTGTCTCTTTAAGGGTTTTTGCCCATTGACCGGCATCCATAGCAGTAGGATTGAATACGGTTTCCTTTTCATCTCCGTTGCCCCATTCGCGGCCGGTAAATGTATTGGTGGTAAAATGCACAAAGGCATTGGTCTCCATTTTATGCCATGCCAGTTGAGCAGCAGAAGGTACAGGCAGTATGGGTTTGGGTGGAGCTGTTTTTTTTACCTGTGAGAATAAAGGGGATGAAAAAGCAATCATTGAAAGGAATACTACGCTCCATTTGTATTTCATGTGTATAGTTTAAAATGATCTAAAACACGTAATTACTATTTTATTGAAACATGGTTATGAACAGGACAAGATCTATGATTAACCATGCAGAGGTATAATAGCGAAAGTAGGTAATAAACAAACACCAAATTACCAGCACTGCTGCCGGAAGCAACTGTTGTGTTGTCTTAATTAGTGAATATGCATTTATAGTTTTTTTTAAAAAAAGGTGGGAGCTGATTGCATTGCCCGGACTGAAAAAGGAAATATTATAATAACTTATCTCATAAATAAACTACTTATTTATTCTAAAACTAAATGCCAGCGCAGGTATCCCTTTTAATTTTTGCACGGCAGCAGGTACAGAAACTTTTACCTTATCTCCGTCAACCATCCATTTTACATTTACACCGGTCTGCAGTAATTTCATCTTACTTCCTTTTTTTGGAATATTCCCTGTCCATTCTACAACTGCAGGAACAGCTGTATTTTCAGGCAAATTAACAAGGGCATAAACAGTTGCAGCATCCTTAGACTGTGTAAAATAAATATTAGCATCAACGTATTTATCTGCAGTTCTTGTATTGTAAATAGCATTGCCATTTATAGCCAGCCAGGTCCCAATTTCTTTTAACCTGGCAATTTCTTCTTCCTGCAATGTTCCATCAGGTTTTGGCCCAATACCCAATAGCAGGCTTCCACCTTTTGCAACAACTTCTATAAGCTGGTGTATTACTGTGGCTGTTGATTTTAAATGTTCATTGGGCACATAACCCCATGCACCACCCAGTGTAATACAGCTCTCCCAGGGATGATCCTGTTTTTCCTTTGGTATGGTTTGTTCAGGCGTCTGGTAATTTTCATATGGCCCGTGAACCGTTCTGTCTACTATCAATAAACCAGGCTGGGCCTTACGCGCCATGCCGGCAATTTTGGGCATATCAATATCCTGGCTCCATGCTGGTATTGCAGCACCCCATGAACGAACTTCGTCGTTTACTGTTTCTAACGGTCGTACCCAACCGCCATCCAGCCATAAAATATCCATTTTGCCATACCCGGTCATTAATTCTTCTACCTGGGTATACGTGTATTGTTTGAATTTGTTCCAGCGCCACGGAAATTTCCTGATATCATAATTAACATTTCTATCCGGTGTAGCATACATCGGCCACCAATAATTTTCCGTGTGCCAGTCGGGCTTTGAAAAATAAGCGCCTATCATAAAGCCTTCTTTTCTAAAAGCATCAAAAACATATTTGGCAATATTGGCTTTGGGGTTACCGGCAAACGGTCCATTGGTTATTTTAAAATCAGTTTGCTTTGTGTCGAACATGCAAAAGCCATCGTGGTGCTTGGTTGTAAATACTACATAACGCATACCTGCTTCTTTTGCAGTAGCGGCCCATTGTTCCGGATTAAAATTAACCGGGTTAAAATCTTTTTTTAAACCCCAGTACCATTTTTTAAAATCGCCGTAGTCACTGGTACTGTCGCGGGTTATCCATTCTTCAGAGCAGAGCGCCCATGATTCTATCATTCCCGGCACTGCATATAAACCATAATGAATAATCATCCCAAATTTCTGGTCGCGCCATTGTTCCAGTTTTTCTTTTACAAGCGGATCAGAAGGCCATTCATATTCAGCAGACTGGTGATGAATATTACCCTGGGCATTCACAATTGAAAAATTCATACCAAGGAACAGGCAAACAAAAAAAATAGTAAATGATTTTTTTCTTTTTATTGCAGGAGATGAGTTATTCATTAAAGGGGTTTGATAAAATAAATATTGGCTTCAATAATGGCACAAAAATATAGGAATTAAGTTGGTTGCACCCGCTCCTTTTTAGCATTGGCGTAACATGAATATTAAATGAACTACCCCTTTATCCGCACAAGGTAAAACTGCAGGAAATTGAACAGAGATTAAACCCAGCAATAAAATGATCACTAATATTACCGCTCTTATTAACACAAGACTGTATAATAATCAGCCACTTCATTGCTAACCTGCGGCATCTGCATTGAAACAGGAATAAACGCTGTTTTCAGCTTTATTAATCTTACCTTCAGGCCCCTTCACATTAGAGCGATTCAAGCTCCAGCGAAAATAATTTACTATGAAAATTGCATATATAGGATCTTATCCCCCAAGAGAATGTGGTATAGGGACTTTTACACAGAATCTTTTTAAAGCGATGACAAGCCACAAAGAAGATACAGATGAACCGCACGAAGCGGTAGTGATTGCTATGGACGACCAGGATGAATCTTACGATTACCCCGAAGAAGTACAATTTACTATACAACAGGAACAGCAGGGCGATTATATAGAGGCTGCGCGGTTTATTAACCTCTGCGGTGCAGATGTTTGCGTACTGGAACATGAGTTTGGTATATTCGGCGGGCAAAACGGCGTTTACATATTACCGCTACTGCACAGGCTGGAGATTCCATTGATTGTAACATTGCATACCGTATTAAAAACACCTTCTTACAATGAAAAAGCAATCCTTGTTGAAATCTGTAAAATGGCCACCAAAATTGTGGTGATGACCCATAAGGCAGTAGAATTTCTTACCACTATTTATAAAGTATCTTTATCCTGTATTGAATTGATTGAGCATGGCGTACCTGATTATAAGTTTAGCCACGAAATGGCCAGGAAAGAATTTAAGCTGGAGGCAAAAAAGGTATTGCTTACATTCGGCTTCATCAGCCGGAATAAAGGCATTGAAACAGTTATACGTGCACTACCCGCAGTAGTGGCCAAATATCCGCAAACCATTTATATTATCCTGGGTAAAACACATCCTGCCGTGCTAAGGCATTCTGGCGAAGAATACCGCATCTTTCTCCTGCGCCTGGCAAAAAAACTACAGATGGAAAAGCATGTGCTTTTTATGAATGAATTTATTAATCAGAAAGAACTATTTAAATATCTCTATGCTTCAGATATTTATATTACACCATATCTTAATGAAGCACAGATTACCAGTGGCACTTTGTCATATGCAGTTGGTTCCGGAGCTGCAGTTATTTCTACTCCTTACTGGCACGCGGTAGAATTACTGGCAGAAGGAAGGGGCCGCCTGTTTAATTTTACAGATTCGGATGGTTTGACAGATATTTTATTGGACTTGCTGGAAAATCCTGATAAATTAAAAAGCCTTCGTGATAAAGCTGCTGCTTATGCGAAGGAAATTACCTGGCCAAAAATTGGCCTGAAATATAATATGCTGGCTAAAGCTTTGTTACAGCAACAGGCAGAACAGCCACTTAAAAAAGAAACTGTTCTTGATCCATTGATACTGCCTCCATTTGCGCTGGATCATATAAGACGCATGACAGATGATACAGGCATCATCCAGCATGCAAAATTTGGTATACCGAATTTGAAAGAAGGCTATTGCCTGGATGACAATGCCAGGGCGTTACTGATGGTGCTGATGGCCTATAAGCAAAAGAAACATCCGCTGGCGCTGGAACTGTCACCGGTATACCTGAGCTATATTCATTACATGCAGAATGATGATGGCATGTTTCGTAATTTTCTCAGCTTTAGCAGGCAGTTTCTTGATGAAGTTGGTTCGGAAGATTCATTTGGCCGTGCTATATGGGCATTGGGTTATTTATTGGGCAATGCTCCCAATGATGCTTATTACCAATCGGGCAAAGAGATATTTTTTGAGGCTGCGCCGAACTTTGAAAAATTGCAATCTATCCGTGCTATTGCTACCACCATTATTGGCATGAGTTATTATCTCAAAAATAATGCGCAGGATGAAGGAATGACAGAACGGTTAAGGGCAATGGCGTACAAACTGGTAAATGAATACAAACAACACCGCGGGGAAAACTGGCATTGGTTTGAATCCATACTGGCCTATGACAATGCCATGCTGCCACTTTCTTTATTACATGCCGCCGGAATTCTCAATGATGATGTAATCAGTAACACAGCTATTGAAAGCATGCATTTCCTTTCCGACCTTACTTTGAAAGATGGATACCTGTCTGTTGTGGGTAATGAAAAATGGTATACCAAGAATGGTACACAATCAAATTTTGCGCAACAGCCGCTGGATGCGCTTGCAATGGTGCTGATGTTTCACCAGGCCTTTCATCTAACAAAAGATAAAACCTACCTGACGAAACTATACATTTCATTTATGTGGTTCCTGGGAGAAAATGATCTGCGGATGAGCCTATACGATTTTGAAACAAAAGGTTGTTGCGATGGTTTGGAAAATTCTGGTGTAAACCGTAACCAGGGTGCAGAAAGTACACTGGCTTATTTAATTTCGCATCTGACAGTACTGCAGGCCTTTGAAGATTTTTACAAATCGGAAGGCTGAT
>JBDSOC010000028.1:0-7874 GCA_039915085.1 Chitinophagaceae bacterium | reverse complement strand
GCAAACAATCCTGATAAAGTGGGCGGAATGCCGGAAGCAGGCAACATTAATGCAGCATGGGTGTTTGGTAATAAATGGCGCCCGGCTGAATAAATAGTGAATTATGATTTTATCGGAAAAAAATTTGTCGCTGATAAAAAAAGCAGAAGGGCTTGCTATTCCTTCCGCAGCATTATTTTCTTTGCCAGAAAAAATGCTGCAGTTTGGTACAGGCGTATTATTGCGCGGATTACCTGATTATTTTATTGATAAGGCAAATAAGCAGGCTGTATTCAATGGAAGAATTGTAATTGTTAAATCTACCAGCCAGGGAGATACAGATGTATTTAATAAACAGGATAACCTGTTTACGCAATGCGTGCGGGGTATAGAAAATGGAAAACGCATAGATGAAGTGATAATTAATGCTTCAGTCAGCCGTGTATTAACAGCTTCTGAACAATGGAATACTATACTGGCATGCGCTGCCAATCCGCAAATGCAAATAATTATTTCCAATACAACGGAAGTAGGAATTGCATTGCTTGATAATGACAATGTGTATGCAGCGCCACCTGTTTCTTTTCCCGGTAAACTGCTTGCCTTTTTATTGGAACGTTATAAATATTTTAATGGCAGTGCTGAAAGCGGCATGGTGATAATTCCTACGGAATTGATTACTGAGAATGGAACAAAGCTTAAAAATATAGTTGTCGAGCTGGCAACGCAAAACAAACTTGAAAATAAATTTATTGAATGGATACAAACTGCCAATGATTTTTGTAATTCACTTGTCGACAGGATTGTGCCTGGTAAACTGCCCGGAGAAGACAAGGCCGCTACGGAAAGCCGTCTTGGATTTAAAGATGATCTGATGATAATGTCAGAGGCCTACCGGTTATGGGCAATTGAAACCTCCGGTAAACGGACAAAAGAAATTTTATCTTTCAGTAAAGCTGATACCGGTGTTGTAATTGCAGATGATATTGATAAATTCCGGGAACTGAAACTGCGCCTGCTCAATGGTTCGCATACCTTTACCTGTGCACTGGCAGTTCAGATGGGATTTACTACTGTAAAACAGGCTATGGAGGATGAATTGTTCTGCAGTTTTATCACGCAGCTGATGCTGGAAGAAATAGTGCCGGCAATCGTGGACAACAAAGTTTCAGCGGAAGACGGGCAGCAGTTTGCCAGCCAGGTGATTGACCGTTACAAAAATCCTTTTATTGAACACCACTGGCTCAGCATTGCTTTGCAATACAGTTCTAAAATGAAAATGCGCAATGTACCCGTATTGCAACAATATTATGAGAAGAAAGCTATCACACCCCGCAGGATGGTATTGGGATTTGCAGCTTATCTTTTATTCATGAAATCAGAAAAGAACAGGGAATCTTTATTTACAGGTAATGCAGGTGGGAAAAAGTATACAATCAATGATGATAAAGCAGCAGAATTGTATGAGTTGTGGCGTATTGACAATACCGATAACTTTGTCCGGAGTGTATTGGAAAATGTTAATTTATGGGGCATTAACCTGAATTCATTGCCTGGTTTTGGGAAGGCGGTTACAGAAGCAGTTAATACTATTCAGACACAGGGTATCGGTATGGCTTTGCAAAAGGTTCACGCAGGACAAACAATTTAAAGAATCTGGCAAGTATGAAAAGAAACGTTTTAAAAGTTCATCCAAAAGATAATGTACTGGTGGCGCTGCAAAATCTTGCAAAAGGCCAGACCGTAAATTATGAGGGGGAATCATATACTTTGCAGGATAATATCGGGGCAAAGCATAAATTTTTTGAACACGATATGAATACCGGCGATGATATAATTATGTATGGTGTATTGGTAGGCAAAGCACAGTATGCCATACCGAAAGCTGGTTTAATGACCACAGAAAATACAAAACATGCATCGGATGCTTTTGCTTACAAACCGTATAATTATACATGGCAGGCGCCGGATGTATCTAAATTTAAAGACAGGAAGTTCAATGGTTATGTAAGAAAAGATGGCCGCGCAGGCACCGCCAATTACTGGTTGTTTATTCCTACTGTTTTTTGCGAAAACCGTAACCTTGATGTGATACGTGAAGCCATGCACAATGAGCTGGGATATGCTGTTACCCAAAAATATAAATCTTATACGCACCAGCTTGCAGAAGCATATAAAAATGGAGAAGACATTGGTTCTGTAGACCTTTCTGCTTCAGCAGTAAGCGCCAAATCCGGGCGGCTTTTTAAAAATGTAGATGGAATAAAATTTCTCAATCACCAGGGTGGTTGCGGCGGTACACGGCAGGATGCAGGGGTATTGGGGAAATTGCTGGCAGCCTATGCGGATCATCCCAATGTGGCAGGTGTTACCGTATTAAGTTTGGGTTGCCAGAACCTGCAAACACAAACACTGCTGGATGAAATAAAACAACGCAACCCATCATTTGATAAACCTTTGTATGTTTTTGAACAGCAGCAATCGCAAAGTGAAGAACAATTAATAGGGGAGGCAATACGTAAAACATTTACCGGGTTAATAGAAATAAATAAAATTGAAAGAAGTCCTGTATCACTGGATAAGCTGGTAATTGGCGTAAAATGTGGTGGCAGTGATGGTTTCAGTGGCATCAGTGCCAATCCCGCTGTTGGCTATACTTCTGATTTGGTAGTAGCGCTGGGCGGAAAAATATTGTTGGCAGAATTTCCCGAATTATGTGGAGCAGAACAGCAATTGATCGATCGTACCAGGGATGCAGATGCGGCTAAAAAATTTATTCATTTAATGACGGCTTATAATAATGAGGCGCATAAAGTTGGGTCCGGTTTTCACATGAATCCTTCGCCCGGCAATATTAAAGACGGATTGATAACGGACGCCATAAAGAGTACAGGTGCTGCAAAAAAAGGTGGTACATCACCGGTAGAAGATGTGCTGGATTATACTGAGCCGGCGGTAAAAAGCGGGTTGAGCCTTGTATGTACGCCGGGTAATGATGTAGAAGCTACTACAGGCAAAGCAGCCAGCGGTGCCACACTCATCCTGTTTACTACAGGTTTGGGTACGCCTACAGGAAATCCTGTTTGTCCTACAATAAAAGTGGCAACCAACAATGCGCTTGCAAAACGCATGGGCGATATTATTGATATTAATACGGGTGCCATTATTGAAGGCGATAAAACCATAGAAGAGATGGGTGAAGAGATTCTTGAATATTGCATTAAAGCTGCCAGCGGGGAAATAATACCAAAGGCAGTGTTACTTAACCAGGACGATTTTATTCCATGGAAACGCGGGGTAAGTTTGTGAGTTTGTGAGAAATTAGTGGTCCGGGTTAAAGTAATTAGAGAATAACCTGAAAGAATGACGGAAAAGGAAGAGAGATAAAGTACGTGAACCCACTCACGTCTGACGTCTCACACCTGACGATAACAATCAATCACCGATATAAAGCTGGTAATATGAAACATTTCATGGATGAAAATTTTCTACTGCATAATAGAACCGCAGAAGAATTGTATCATGGATACGCCAAAGACATGCCCATAATAGATTATCATTGTCATTTGCCGCAGCAGCAAATTGCAGCAGATAAACAATTTGATAATATTACGCAGGCCTGGCTGTATGGTGATCATTATAAATGGCGTGCCATGCGCACCAATGGAGTGGAAGAAGGTTATTGCACCGGCAATAAAAGTGATTATGAAAAGTTTGCCCAATGGGCCGCCACCGTTCCATATACGCTGAGAAACCCTTTGTATCACTGGACGCACCTTGAACTGCAGCGTTATTTTGATGTAAAAGAAATATTGAATCCAAAATCAGCTAAAAAAATTTATGAGCATTGTTCAGCGCAATTGCAAACAAAGGAATTCAGCGTACGCAGCCTGCTCCGTAAAATGAATGTGCAAACAGTTTGTACTACAGATGATCCGCTTGACACGCTGGAATATCATTTGCAATTAAAAGCAGAAGGTTTTGAAATTCCTGTATTGCCTGCTTTCAGACCGGATAATGCCATGAACGCAAATGATCCGGTTAAGTTCAACGCCTATATTAAAAAACTGGAAGGCGTTACAAATGTATCAGTATCCAATTTTAATGATTATTTATTTGCATTGGAGAACCGCCATGATTTTTTTGCGTCTGTGGGCTGTTGCGTATCTGATCATGGACTGGAGGAATTGTATGCAGAAGAATTTACTGGTTCAGAAGTAGAAACTATTTTCAATAAAATACATTCCGGTAAGGCCCTGAACGAAATGGAACAAAGAAAGTTTAAGTCGGCTATGCTGCTTCATTTTGCTGAATGGGATTGGGAAAAAGGCTGGGTGCAGCAATATCATATAGGTGCTCTCCGTAACAATAATACAAGAATGCTGCAGCAGCTCGGTCCCGATACAGGATGGGATTCTATTGGAGATTATTCACAGGGCCGGCCATTGGCAAAATTTTTAAACCGCCTTGATACAGATGATAAGCTGGCAAAGACCATTATTTACAATTTAAATCCTTCTGACAACGCGCTGATTGCTTCCATGACCGGCAATTTTAATGATGGTTCTGTTCCGGGTAAAATACAATTTGGATCAGGCTGGTGGTTTATGGATCAGAAAGATGGAATGACACAGCAAATGAATGCACTCTCCAACATGGGATTGATTAGTCGTTTTGTGGGCATGCTTACCGACTCAAGAAGTTTTCTTTCTTTTCCAAGGCATGAGTATTTCAGGCGTATATTGTGTAATTTGTTCGGTGAAGAAATTGAAAAGGGTGAACTGCCCAATGATATCGGATGGACAGGCAGTATAATAAAGGATATTTGCTATAACAATGCCAAACAATATTTTAATTTTCAGCCAGCCAAATCATTGGTTATTGCATAATTATTTCAAACAAAACAATGGATTTATTTAGTCTTTCAGGAAAAACTGCGCTGGTTACGGGTTGTACAAAAGGAATAGGTAAAGCAATGGCCATTGGATTGGCTGAAGCTGGCGCGGATATTATCGGTGTGTCAGGTTCACTTGCTCTTCAGGATAGTGAAGTGGAAAAGGCTGTAATGGCTGCAGGCAGAAAATTTAAAGCTTACCAGGCAGATTTATCAGACAGGGATAAGCTATACGCGTTTATTAAAAAACTGAATGAGGAAAATGAAGTCATTGATATATTAATAAACAATGCAGGTACTATAATGCGTATGCCGGCGGCAGATCATCCGGATGAATACTGGGATAAAGTTCTTTCCATTAATCTTGATGCGCCTTTTATACTTGCCCGCGAAATGGGCAAACAGATGATTGCAAGGGGTAGCGGTAAAATTATTTTCACCTGTTCTTTATTAAGTTTCCAGGGTGGTATTAATGTGCCGGGTTATGCAGCCAGTAAAGGTGCACTGGCAAGCCTGGTAAAAGCACTGGCCAATGAATGGGCGGGCAAAGGTGTAAATGTAAATGGCATTGCTCCCGGGTATATTGCTACAGATAATACGGAAGCACTGCGCAATGACGAAGAAAGAAGTAAATCTATTTTAAGCAGGATACCTGCTAACCGCTGGGGGCAACCGGAAGATTTTAAAGGCGCCGCTATATTTCTTGCGGGTAAAGCGGCCGATTATGTACATGGCACCATATTAACTGTTGATGGCGGATGGATGGGGAGATAGGAGTGGAAAGTAGTAAGTTGTAAGTTTAGGGCAAATGATGCATATATAATATTGCGACCAGGGCAAACTGTATTCTCAGTTCAACTAAAACGTTTGAGTAGAATAGGAAATAAGAGACAGCAGTTATGATGGCACTAATTTCTAAACAGCTAAATTGCGAAGTCAATAGAAGCCGGAGTCATTCAATTCAAAACCCTGGAAGGGTGGCAGATACCAGGACAGGCATAACCAATCGTAAAAAATCAATCATAGAATAATTTTTCAAACATACCAATGGAAATAAGATTTCAGAATAGTCCTAAAGAAACCAGCCAGATGGGAACACAGGAATTGCGCAAAACTTTTTTGTGTGAGAGCCTTGTAAAAACGGACGCCATAGAATATGTGTATTCTCATTATGAAAGACTGATCCTCGCCGGTGTACAACCCGTGGATAAAAGAGTGGCGCTGATAAACAATCCAGAATTGCGATCAGATTATTTTTTAGAAAGAAGGGAGCTGGGAATTATCAACACAGGAGGTAATGGAGTAGTTAAAGCAGATGGTGTTGATTTTGCCATGGAAAAATTGAGTTGTGTTTATCTTGGAAAGGGTACAAAAGATGTAAGTTTTTCCAGTGCTGATAAAGAAGATCCGGCTGTTTTCTTTTTGTTGTCTTCGCCGGCACACCAGTCTTATCCCAATAAAAAAATGAGTAAGGAAAATGCCTCACCCGTTGCACTGGGGGAACTGGCAACAGCCAACCAGCGCACTATTTACAAATACATTCATCTGGATGGCATAAAAAGTTGCCAGCTGGTAATGGGGCTAACGGTACTGGACAAGGGCAGTGTATGGAACACGATGCCGTCTCATACACATACAAGAAGAAGCGAGGTGTATTTTTATTTTGACGTGCCGGAACAGCACCGCATATTTCATTTTATGGGTGAACCGGATGAAACAAGGCACCTGGTAATTGGCAACCATGAAGCGGTTATTTCTCCGCCATGGGGTATTCATTCAGGAAGCGGTACATCAAATTATGCATTTATATGGGGCATGGCCGGCGAAAACCTGGTGTTTACAGATATGGATGCGGTAGCTATTAAAGACATTAAATAAGTAAGTACTAAATCAAAAGTCAAATTAAAAATTCGCCGGGACCTTGTATCGCTAACATAATTTCAACATTTTTACCTTAGGTTTCCGGACTTTTTTTCTTTTACTTTTCAATTTTACTTTTTTTGAATTTTTAATTGATAAACAAAAGCAACAATGAAGAAAGTAGTAACACTGGGAGAAGTCATGTTACGGTTGTCAACTCCCGATTTTAAGCGTTTTGTACAGTCGGATTCCTTAGATGTTACCTATGGTGGTGGCGAAGCTAATGTGGCAGCAGCTTTATGCAATTACGGACTGAACGGAACATTTGTTACCAAGGTTCCCAATAATGCAATCGGGCAAAGCGCCATTAACCATTTGCGCCGTTATGGTGTAGATACTCAGGTTATAGCAAGGGGCGGAGATCGGCTGGGCCTCTATTTTTTGGAGACAGGTGCTTCCATGCGGGCATCGCAGGTAATATATGATCGTGCCGGCGCATCCATTGCAGATGCAGACATCAGTGAATTTGATTTCGATAAAATTTTAGAAGGCGCCAGCTGGTTTCATACAACGGGTATTACACCTGCATTAAGCGACAAAGCAGCCGCATTAACTGAAGCAGCATTAAAAGCTGCCAAAGCAAAAGGTATTACTACCAGCATCGATTTAAATTATCGTAAAAAATTGTGGAGCAAGGAAAAAGCAAGGGAAGTAATGACCAAACTGTGTAAATATGTGGATGTATGTATTGGCAATGAAGAAGATGCTGATATTACATTGGGTTTCAAAGCAAAGGGTACAGATGTTACAAAAGGCGAATTAAACCTCGACGGGTTTAAAGATGTTTTCAAACAAATGAAAGAAAAATTCGGGTTTAAATTTATAGCGTCATCATTGCGTGAAAGCCATAGTGCCAGTGATAACGGATGGAGCGCACTGGTATATGATGGTACAGATTTTTATCATACTAAAAAATATGAAGTCCGTATTGTTGACCGGGTGGGAAGCGGTGATTCTTTTGCCAGCGGGCTTATCTATGGCCTGGTAACTGGTATGCCTATGCCCGAAGCAGCTGAGTTTGGTGTCGCAGCTTCTGCTATTAAGCATACTATCCCCGGAGATTTAAACCATGCAACGCTGG
>JBDSOC010000204.1:0-20948 GCA_039915085.1 Chitinophagaceae bacterium | reverse complement strand
AGCGATATAAAACAATATGATGGATTAACAAAGGAAGCAATGATGCAGCAGGTTTTAAAAGAATTTGCTGCAGAAATGGAAGAAAAAGCAAAACTATATCCCGAACAATGGTTTAACTATTATAATTTCTGGCAAGCATAAATGATAGTACTAAAAGAAAATATAGAATCACTGATTCCGCAAAAACAGCCATTTGTAATGATTGATGAACTGACTGGTGCTGACGGAGGATTTACCCGCACCAGGCTGCAGGTGAGAGCAGATAATATTTTTGTGGAGAATGGGGTACTGACAGAGCCGGGTTTGCTGGAAAACATTGCGCAAACAGCCGCAGCCCGGGCGGGTTACGAAGCCAATAAAGACAAAACACCGGTGCGGGTTGGATACATTGGCGCCGTTAAAAATTTTGAAGTAATTGATTTACCTGCAGTCGGTGATGTTATTGAAACAGAAATTGTTATCGGTAACCAGGTATTTGATGTGTCAGTTATAAAAGGTACCATTACCTGCGGCGCCCGTGTGATAGCCAAATGCGAAATGAAAATTTTTATTAAAAACCATAAAAAAATATAATCATGAAACCTACCAAAGCCAGTTTCTTTATGTCTTTTATTTTTGTTATTATACTGGGGCAACCTGTTTTTTCACAAACGCTCAAAGAGTTTTTTGGAACAGACGCTACCACGGCCCAGTACCTCGGTATAGATTTTACGAAAACAAAACTGATTGATGATGCCAGTAGCGATGAAAAAGATATTGTTGCAAGGCAATATGCAGGCATCAATGAATTGGCTGCTACGGATTCAAAAAAGCTCAGCCTGGCAGGCGCTTTCCACAAATCAATAATGGACCATGATCTCGGACCCGTAAATAAAAGAAACCTTAAAATAGATCCATCCCAAATCAAATCTACCAATACAAGCGATTTTCACCGTCTCAAGGAAGACGATATTAATACGCTGGTAAAAGGGTTCGACTATGATGGCAAAAAAGGGCTGGGAATTCTTTTTGTAATGGAAGCTATGAGCAAAACAGGAAAGGCCGCAGCAATATGGGTGACGTTTATTGATATGGGTACTAAGAAAATGTTGTTTACTGAGCGAATGGAAGAAAAAGTAGGAATGGGTTTTGGCTTTAAAAACTATTGGGCCATCCCTGTAAAAAGGCTGCTGGATGATATAAAAGACGATAAGTTTAAAGAATGGAAAGCCAAATACCAGTAAGCAGCCAGCGGTATTTTGTTTGAGAACAATAACAGCATGAAAAAATTCCTGATTGAAAGAACAGAAATACCTGTACGCTTTAATGAAGCAGATCCGCTGGGTATTGTATGGCACGGTCATTACATACGTTATTTTGAGGATGGCCGGGAAGCGTTTGGAAATACACACGGATTGCGTTACCTGGATTTTTACAAAAAAGGTTACGTAGTGCCAATTGTAAGTGTTGCCTGCGATTATAAACTCAGCCTGCGGTATGGCGACAAAATGATTGTTGAAACCAAATACATTCCCTGCGAGGCAGCCAAGATCATTTTTCATTATAGTATTTACAATGCAGCAAATGAAAAACTGGTGGCAAAAGGTTCTTCTGTACAGGTGTTTTTAGATAAAGAAAAATCACTGCTGCAATTAACCAATCCGCCTTTTTTTGAGGCATGGAAAAAAGAACATGTTATGATTTAATTAAACGGTGAAAAGAGTATCAGCCTGGCTTTATCCGGGGAAGCTGAAGCGTATCAATTTTAATTATGAAGGATGTTTATGTTGTTTCAGATAATATTATTTCTCCTGTTGGTAATACCGCGGCGGGAAATTTTAATGCGCTGTTAAATAATGAATCCGGGATTAAAGAGCATGTGCTGCCAGCCATATCACCGGTACCATTTTATGCGTCTTTAATGGAAGAAGATTTATCTGAAAGGATATTAATGGCACCGGATGTTTATACAAAATTTGAACAACTCATTATCCTTTCCGTCATCCAGGCTTCGCAAAACAGTGGTGTTGATATATCATCGCCGGAAACCATATTGATTATTTCCAGTACAAAAGGAAATGTTTCGTTGCTGGAAACATCAGAAGTTAGCGCAACCCTGAAAGAAAACATCAGCTTATATACTTCTGCAAAAAAAATAGGCGCATATTTTAAACTGCTGAACACGCCACTTATTATCAGTAATGCATGTATCTCCGGGCTAACGGCCTTGCTTACCGGAAAACGGTTACTGGAAATGGGACAATATAAACATGCAGTAGTGGCGGGTGCAGATATTATTTCTTCCTTTATTCTATCGGGGTTTCAGTCGTTCCAGGCCATCAGCACCCAGCCCTGCCGCCCTTTTGATGCAGCACGTAACGGTATTAATTTAGGGGAAGCAGCAGCAACTATTGTTCTTTCAACAGAAATAAATAATAATGAAATAAAACTTACCGGCGGTGCAGTTACCAATGATGCCAATCACATATCAGGTCCCAGCCGCAGTGGCCAGGAGCTTTGTATGGCCATTAATAAAGCGTTGAGGCAGGCGCATGTTTCACCGGCAGATATCGGATTTATTTCGGCGCACGGAACGGCTACTGTTTATAATGATGAAATGGAAGCAAAAGCCTTTTCACTTGCTGGTATGGAAGCTATTCCGTTAAACAGTTTAAAAGGTTATTACGGACATACTTTAGGCGCTGCAGGGATTGTAGAATCCGTTATTGCGATTCATTCTTTACAGCAAAATAAAATGATTGCTACCAGGGGATTTCATCAAACAGGTGTTACAAAACCTGTTACGGTTTGTGCTGCAACAATGCCTCTTATAGCCAATCATTGCCTGAAAACGGCTTCCGGTTTCGGTGGCTGCAATGCAGCCCTGGTATTCAGCAAAATACTTAATTAATCAGCGTATAAAATATAAACTGCTGTATGAAGTTTTTTAGTAAGGATAAAAAGTCTGCTTTTGAAGCCAAGGAAACTGCCCAATGGATTGCTTTTGGGCCAGTCATTTTCCAGGCGGCAAGAGTACTCAGGAACTCAGGCATATTAATGGAAATTGAAAACAGCGGAATTAAGGGATTAACCATTGCCGAAATAACCGAAAAAGTAAAACTGCCACTCTATGGCGTGCGCGTATTACTTGAATCTGGTTTAAGCATTGGATTGATATTAATAAATGATCATAAATATACACTGGCAAAAACAGGCCATTTTATTCTGCACGATCCGCTTACCAGGGTAAATATGGATTTTGTGCATGATGTAAATTATAAAGGCCTTTTTGCATTGGACAAAAGTATTGAAACAGGCAAGCCTGAAGGGTTAAAAGAATTTGGAGAATGGACCACTATTTATGAGGGCTTGTCACAATTGCCGGAGCATGTGCAGAAAAGCTGGTTTAGTTTTGACCATTTTTTTTCTGATGATGCATTTCCGCTGGTATTGCCAAAAGTGTATAAAAACGGGATCAAAAAAATACTGGATGTAGGTGGCAATACAGGTAAATGGGCCATCGCATCTTCCCGCTTTTCGCCGGATATACAGGTTACTATTATGGATTTGCCCGGTCAGCTGAATGTAGCCAGAAAAAAAATTGCTGATCTCGGTTTATCAGATCGTATCTCATTTTCTCCTGTAAATATCCTTGATGAAAAAGTACAATTTCCAACTGGTTATGATGCTGTCTGGATGAGCCAGTTCCTGGACTGTTTTTCCGAAGCGGAGATTGTATCAATATTAAAAAGATGTCATAACGCGATTAGTGATGAGGGTTATGTTTTTATACTGGAACCTTTCTGGGATAAACAACGTTTTGAAATAGCCGCCTTCTGCCTGCACCAGACTTCATTATATTTTACAGCACTTGCCAATGGCAACAGCCAGATGTACAGCGCTGAAACTTTTTTAGCATGTGTGCATGAAGCTGGGTTTGATATTGCAGAACAGGCAGATAATATTGGATTGAGCCAGACATTATTGAAATGTAAGAAAAGAAAATAATAGTAGTAATGTGGTGGCCGGTGGAGACACCGCCCACGGATGAAAAGTGACCTGTAAAGACATGCGGACACGGATGAAAATAGTCAGGAACACGGATGGCACAGAGAAAAACGGGTTATTTCCGGGAAGCAAAAAATCCGTGAAAATCTATTTTAGGGTAAATGCTGAGGTTACATGATTGGTTTTCAGACAGCATGTACGTTATCATTATAATCCGTTCCATACGTGTCCAATTTTTTCCGGCTGCTGGTGTTTTTCATTAACAGTAAAAATAAAATACATGAATACAGAAACAGTAGATGTGCTTGTAATTGGTGCGGGCCCTTCGGGAACAGTGGCTGCTTCAATCATTCACCAGGCAGGGTTCACTGTAAAAATTGTAGAAAAACTAACTTTCCCAAGATTTGTAATTGGCGAAAGCCTGTTGCCGCGCTGTATGGAAGCCTTAACGGAAGCGGGTTTTGTAGATGCCGTTAAGGAAAAAAATTTCCAGCAAAAATCCGGGGCAAAGTTTGTAAAGAATGGCAAAATTTGTGATTATTTGTTTGCTGACCAGTTTACGCCGGGCTGGAACTGGACCTGGCAGGTACCCCGCGCAGAATTTGATAAAACATTGGCTGATACAGTTGAGAAAATGGGTGTGCCTGTCTGTTATGAAACTACAGTAACTGGTATTGAATTCAGCGGATCAGATTCCCTGACAACCGTAGAAGACAAAGCGGGTAATAAAACGAGAATAGGTGCAAGATTTATAATAGATGGCAGTGGTTATGGAAGAGTAATACCGCGTTTGTTTAACCTGGATAAACCATCTAACCAGCCGCCACGTAAAGCTTTATTTGTACATACCAATGATAAAAAGCGGTCCATGGATGATGAGCCCAACCGTATTACTATTGTAGTGCATGCGCCGGGTGTATGGATATGGATCATTCCTTTTTCAAATGGCATTACTTCTCTGGGTTTTGTTGGTTTCCCGGAGTTTTTTAAACAATATACCGGAAACAATGAAAGCCAGTTGCGTGAATTAATTGCTTCGCAGCCATATATAAGCGAAAGATTTAAGGATGTGGAATTCATGTTTGAGACAAAGGTGCTCGAATCATGGTCCACTACTACCAATAAATTTTATGGCGATGGTTTTGTGCTCACAGGCAATGTAACTGAATTCCTTGACCCTATTTTTTCTTCCGGCGTTACGCTGGCAACTGTATCCAGCCAGACAGCCGCCCACCTGGTGATACGTAAACTTAATGGAGAAATAATTGACTGGGAAAAAGAATACATGCAACCGGTAATGCAGGGCGTAAATACTTTTCGTGCCTATGTGGAAGCCTGGTACGATGGAACGCTGGATACTATTTTCTTTGCAGATAACCCTGTACAGGAAATCAAAAATAAAATTTGTTCTGTATTGGCGGGTTATGTGTGGGATATGAATAATGATTTTGTGAAAAATGCAAGGACGTCAGTAACCAAACTGGCCAAAACCATTGAAACGCGCGATAAATACAATGCAGCAAAGGCTGAGTAATACATTATTTTGACTGAAAACTTATATATCACCTCCAGTTGCAGTATTGTTAATAATATTGTTATAAAGGATAGTAAAGTATTATTTGAAAATGAAGGAATAGATCCGCAGGCGTTCCTGGTTTCAGCGTACCAGTATTTCGCTGTTAATTACCCACGGTTTTATAAGATGGATAACCTGGGTAAACTTGGCTGGCTGGCAGCAGAAATATTACTGAACAATTCTTTTGACAAAACAATGTATCAACCGGAAAATATAGGGCTGGTACTGGCTAACAAAAGCAGTAGTCTTGATACGGATATTAAATATTACGAAACGGTAAAAACATTTGCCAGCCCCGCATTATTTGTTTATACATTGCCGAACATAGTAATGGGCGAAATTTGTATCCGGCATAATTTTAAAGGAGAGAATGATTTTTTTATTTTTGAGAATTTTGACGCAGGATTTATACAGCAGTATGTCTCGTATTTATTTACAACCGGCGCTTTGGAAGCCTGTATTTGTGGCTGGGTTGAAATAATAGGCAATGAGTACCAGGCAAGCTTATATTTAGTAGAAAAGAAAGAAAACGGCAATACAATACTCTTTACAGAAGAAAATATTTCTCACATTTATCAGATAACACATGGATAAGCTAATGACGGATTTGAAAAAACAGATTGTTGAGCAATTGAACCTGCAGCATATAAAGCCGGAAGATATTGGAGATGATCAGCCCCTGTTTGTAGAGGGCCTCGGCCTTGATTCTATTGATGCACTGGAACTGATAGTGTTATTGCAGCAACAATATAATATCAAACTCAATAATGCAGAGGATGGTCCAAAAGTTTTCCAGAGTGTGAAGACTATGGCAGAATATATAAAAAGCCAGCAGGTGTAGAATTTGTGGACGCCAAATGTGGCCGGTGAGACACCGGGCACGGAGGATCATTCCGGTTGCTGTCCCCACCAAACGATAAAGCGGAGACAATTTTTTTTCAGACGGCTTCTCAACAATTTTATGTACACAAAAAGTGCAGCAGTTTATGTAGCAGGTGTGGGTGTTGTTTCCGCTATTGGTAACGATACAGCAAGTTGTTTGCTTGCGCTGGAAAATGAGACAGCCGGTATTGGTCACATTACTTCACTTGACACGATACACAAAAATATAATTCCTGTTGCAGAAGTAAAACTGGATAACAGGCAACTGGCTGCTGCTACAGGACTTACGCCATCTGTCAGCCGCACTGCCTTATTAGGAATGATGGCAGCAAAAGAAGCCTGGAACGATGCAGGCATTTCCCATCAAAATAATTTACGCACCGGTTTTGTTTCTGCCAACTCTGTTGGTGGAATGGATAAGACAGAAGCTTTCTTTACTGCATTTTTAAAAGATAAAAATAGCGGCCGGTTAAAAGATGTGGCCAACCATGAATGTGGCGCCGTAACGGAACTGGTTGCAGATGCGCTGGGAATAAAAAATTTTGTTACCACTATCAGTACAGCCTGCTCATCAAGTGCCAACAGTATTTTTTTTGGAGCAAGGCTTATCAAACATAATATCCTGGATGTAGTAGTAGCCGGTGGTGCAGACGCACTGACAAAGTTTACGCTTAATGGGTTTAATACACTGCAGATTTTAGACAAGGAATTTTGTCAGCCTTTTGATGAAAACAGGCGTGGCCTGAATTTGGGCGAAGGCGCTGGCTATGTGGTGCTGGTTTCAGAGCGCGTGGCAGCAAACATAAAAGAAAAATTATACTGCCGGCTCAGTGGTTACAGCAATGCCAATGATGCGCATCACCAAACTGCTTCATCGCCGGATGGGGCTGGTTCTTATGCTGCCATGAAAGGCGCACTTGCATTAAGCGGCCTGCAAACAACAGATATCAGCTATATTAATTTGCATGGTACCGGCACTTTTAACAATGATATATCTGAAGGAACGGCAATACAACGTTTGTTTGAACCCCATTATCCCAAAATGAGTTCTACAAAAGCTTTCACTGGTCATACACTTGGAGCAAGCGGGGGCATTGAAGCTGTTTTTTCTTCACTTGCAATAAAGCACAATATTATTTATCCAAACTTACGGTTGCAAACACCTATGCAGGCATTGCCATTTATTCCTGAAAGGGTGTTTCAAAAAAACGTTAATGTTAACCATGTGCTCAGCAACTCATTTGGCTTTGGTGGCAATTGTTCATCTTTAATCTTTTCAAAGTATTAAGATGAAAACATTTATTCGCGCTACCGGAAACATATCACCCCAAAAAACATTTGGTTCCGAACCAGGCGCATCATTGCTGCAGGAACTGGTAATACAAAAGGGTAATCGTTTACGGTGCGCAGAACCTGATTACCTGAAATACATTGACGCAAAGTTTATACGGCGCATGAGCCGTATAATAAAGATGGGTACCGCAGCTGCAATGGAATGTTTACACGAAGCAGGAATAAAAAGCCCGGATGCCATTGTTATGGGTACCGCTTATGGATGCCTTGAAGATACCGGTCTCTTTCTTAAAAAAATGGTGGAGCAAAATGAAGAAATGCTCACACCTACGGCATTTATACAATCAACACATAATACCATTGGCGCCCAGATAGCTTTGCTGCTGCAATGCCATAACTACAATAATACTTTTGTGCACCGCGGTCTTTCTTTTGAAAGTGCACTGCTGGATGCCATCATGTTGCTGGAAGAAAATGCTGCCACCACTGTTTTAACGGGTGCAGCAGATGAAATCACAGATTATAGTTATGCCATATTAAGCAGGTTTGGTTTATATAAAAAAGGATCAATTGCTAATACGGATTTGTACAATACTTTTTCCAGGGGAACATTAGCAGGTGAAGGCGCGGCCTTTTTTTTATTGAGCAACCAGGCATCAGCAAAAGATTATGCCACGCTGGATGCATTGTATACATTTTACAAGCCCGCAGGTGCAAAAGAGATTGAAGAACAAATTGCAGGCTTTTTAAAGGACCAGCATATTACTGCTGCAGATATTGACATCGTAATTACCGGGAGAAATGGAGATACAAAAGGCGATACTGTTTATAGTGAACTTGAAAAAACTGTTTTCGAAAAAAACACCGTTATTAATTACAAACATCTTTGCGGCGAGTATCCCACCAGTACGGCATTTGCATTATGGCTGGCTGCCTCAGTTATAAAAGAAGGCAGCCTGCCGGCGGTTTTGGAGAAATCAGCCACCTCAAAAATAAAACACCTGCTTATTTACAATCATTATCAAAATATCCATCATTCTTTAATGCTGGTAACCGCATGCTGAATTTTAAAAACACCAATATTGGTTTTATTATTACCGTGCTCATTATTGGCGGCCTGGCTACACGTTACCCGGTACCCCTATATATTTACCTGCTGGTTGCATTGCTGTATGCGGTTATAATTTTCTATGGTTCTTATTATGTGGGAAGTAATTTTTTTATGAAAGTTTTGTGCAGTGCAGCCACCGGTTCCAAGCAAATTGCCATTAGCTTTGATGATGGGCCGGCGGATACTTATACAGCAGAAATACTGCAGGTGCTGAAAGTAAACAGGGTACCCGCAGTTTTTTTTTGCATTGGTAAAAACATAGTTGGTAATGAGACTTTATTAAAGAAAATAACAGAAGAAGGGCACATTATTGGTAACCATAGTTTCTCGCATCATTTTTGGTTCGATCTTTTTTCAACAAAAAAAATGCTGGCTGATGTTCAGGTGATGAGTGAGACGGTAAAAGATACAATTGGAGTTAGCCCAAGGTTATTCAGACCGCCTTATGGTGTAACCACACCCAATATGAAAAACGTAATGGACCAGGGAGGTTTTACAGCAATTGGCTGGAATATACGCAGCATGGACACAGTAATAAAGGATGAAGAAAAGTTATTGCAAAAAATAAATGGGCAACTACAACCCGGTGCCATTGTTTTATTACACGATACAAGTAAAACTACTTTGCAGGTTTTGCCGCGCTTTATTGCCACGGCACGCAGTAAAGGGTATGAATTTGTACGGATTGATAAGTTATTAAATGTGCAGCCTTATGCGTAAATTATTTCTGTTATTGTGTATGTGCATGCCTGTTATATGGCTGCAGGCACAATATGCCGGGTACAAACCGGTTGCTGATGCAGGGGCTTTTAAAACACAGTTTGCTGCCGCTACACAAAAGACCCAAACAATTAAAGCTGATTTTGTGCAGGAAAAAAACCTTGGCATGCTATCAGAAAAGATTACTTCAAAAGGTAAATTCTGGTTTAAAAAGGATAACCGGGTACGTATGGAATATAACCAGCCTTTCCAATACCTGGTTATTATCAATAAAAATAATGTTTTTGTAAAAGACGGAAATAAGGAAAATAAAATTTCCACTAAATCCAATAAGCTCTTTCAGCAGATCAACCGCATGATGGTAGATTGTGTACAGGGAACCGCGCTGAACAATCCTGATTTTAAAGTAGTTGTTTTTGAAAGCGGGACTGCCTGTCTCATAGAACTATCGCCGGTGGAAAAAGGAATGAAAGATTATTTCAAAAACATCAATATTGTACTTTCTAAAAAAGATTACTCGGTAAATAAGCTTGAGATGTATGAACAATCAGGCGATAACACCATTATCAGTTTTACAAACAAGGAGTTAAATGCCAGCATTGCGGATACATTATTTGTTATTAAGTAGTTGCCTGTTTTTGTTGCCGGCCTGTAGTTCCGTTTACAGGGGTATGCAGAAAACGCAGGCAGATCCATCTTGCCTGGTAAAATTTAAACCAACATTTACAAAAGCCCTTTATAAAACAAAAGTAGATGTTACAGGTAAGCACCTGAGTGGTTTGTTACTGGTAAAAGCCATGCCAGACAGCAGTACAAGACTTGTGTTCTCAAATGAAATGGGGTTTAAATATTTCGATTTTGAATTTTCGGCGGCTGGCATTTTCAAAGTGTATTATATTTTGCCGCAAATGGATAAAGACGCGGTGCTTACCACACTGCGTAAAGATTTTGAATTATTACTGATGCAGCATCTTGATACAGCAAAAAGTTTTGTTCTTAAAAAGGATGGTTTAATTTACTATGGTTTTCCACAGTCCAAAGGCAATAATTATTATATTACAGACAGTACCTGTCAGCATCTTATCAGGCTGGAAAGGGCGTCTGATAGAAAACCAGTCGTTACCGCGGTAATGCAAAACTATGCAGACGGTATGCCAGATAGTATTGGCATCAGCCATGCAAAATTTAATTTTACCATTGGGTTAAAAAAACTGAAGCAATGATTTTAGGGGGTGATTTTTATACTATTGCGAGTTCTGTTACGGAGGCCGATAAAATAGAGGCTGTTCTTAAGATTAATGCCGATCATGAGATATTCCGGGGACATTTTCCGGGGCAGCCCGTAGTACCCGGCGTGTGTATGATGCAGATAGTGAAGGAATTACTGGAAACAGTGACCGGCAAGTCCCTGCGGCTGCGTACCGGGCTGGATTTAAAGTTTTTATCTGTAATAGACCCGGGTAAAAACAATACAATACATTCCGAAACAAATTATAGTGTGCTGGCATCGGGCGATATAAACGCGACGGCCCGCCTTTTCTACAATGAAACAACGTTTTTTAAGTTTAAAGGCGTTTTTACCGAAAGCTGAATTATCCTTCAATTGATTCCGGCTCTTCTACGCTGGTTTTCCGGTTTTCCTGTATCTTGCACGTCCTTTAAAAAACAACATTTGTATGGATTATAGTAAAATTATAGCCGTTTCTGGTTTGCCTGGCCTGCACGAGCTTATCAGCAGCAAAAACGATGGCGCTATTGTACGTTCCCTGGATGACAAATCAACAAAATTTGTGTCAAGCCGTATTCATAATTTTTCTCACCTGGAAAGTATTGAAATTTATACCGTAAGAGATAATGTAAACCTGGTAGATATATTGCTGGCAATGCAAAAAAGCAAGGCATCCCTGCCGGATACAAAGGACAATGCTGCCATTAAAAAATATTTTGAAACTGCCTACCCTGATCTTGATTTTGAAAGAGTATACAGCAGTGATATGAAGAAGATCATCAAATGGTTTGAAATTCTTCATAAAAACAAAGTAGAAATAAAACTGTCTGAGCCACCTGCAGCAGAAGAAGCACCTGTGGAAGAAATAAAGGAAAAAGCACCAGCAAAGGAAAAGCCAGCAGCCAAAGCCGCACCAAAAGCTGTAAAAGAGGAAGCCGTAGAAGAAGAAGCGCCGAAAAAGAAAGCCGCTCCTAAAAAGAAGGAAGCAGAAGCAGCAGCCAAACCAGTAAAAGCAGCGGCGGCAAAAGAAAAGCCAGCAGCCAAGGCTGCACCAAAAGCAGCTAAGGAAAAAAAACCTGCTGAAGAAAAGCCAAAGAAAAAGGCGGCTCCTAAAAAGAAATAACAAGAATCGTTTATAGCGCAGGCTGCATGCAGTAAGGCTTCAACATTGAGCCTGAAGCAAGTAGCCTGTAGTTTTTTAAAAAGACAATCGTATGATAACAGCAAGCGCGGATATACAGGCCCTTCCCCGGAAATTTTTGCCGGAAGATTTTACAGTAACCAACTGGGAAGGACTGGAACCTTATTTTCAGCGGCTGCTCGACCGGCCACTTAATTCAAAAGCAGATCTGGAACAATGGTTAAAGGATTCCAGCGAAATAGAAGCCATAATAAGTGAAGATGCCTGCTGGAGACAAATTAAAATGACCTGCGATACAGAAAATAAATCGCTGGAAGAGGCTTTTGTTTTTTTCGTTACACAGATCCAGCCACAGATTCAACCTTATGCAGACAGGCTTAACAGGAAGCTGGTTGAGTGCCGGTATACTGCAGAACTGGATCAGAAATTATATTTTACTTACCTCCGGAGTATTAAAAAAAGCATTGATCTGTTCAGGGAAATAAACATTCCAATTATAGCTGAGCTGAGTGTGATGGGTCAGCAATTCGGGGTTATATCCGGTAAAATGACCATTGAAGTAGAAGGGAAAGAATATACGCTGCAGCAGGCGGCTAAATTTTTGGAAAGCCATGACAGGAACCTTCGCGAAAACGTTTACCGCAAAATAAATGAAAGAAGGATTGCCGATAAGGAGGCTTTAAATAACCTGTATTCTCAACTAATTGAAAAGCGCCAGAAAGTGGCTGTTAATGCAGGGTTTGATAATTACCGGGATTACAAATTTGCAGATCTCGGCCGTTTTGATTACAGCAAAGAAGATTGTTTTCAATTTCATGATTCAGTAAAAAAATACATTCTGCCGCTGGCGGATAAGATTTACGAGGCAAAAAAGAAAAAATTAGGCCTGGATACATTACGCCCCTGGGATTTAGAAGCTGAACCCGAAGGAACCGCGCCATTGCGACCTTTTAAAACCGGGGAAGAACTGTTGCAAAAAAGCATAGCATGTTTTGATAAGATACGGCCTTTTTTTGCAGCATGCCTGCGCAAAATGAATGAGATGCACCGGTTTGACCTGGAGAGCCGTAAAGGGAAAGCCCCGGGTGGGTATAATTGTCCGCTGGCCGAAACAGGTGCACCTTTTATTTTTATGAATGCTGCCGGCCAGATGAGCGATGTGACTACAATGGTGCACGAAGGTGGCCATGCTGTACATTCTTTCCTGGCACACCCGCTGGAACTGAGTTCTTTTAAGGAATATCCGATGGAAATTGCAGAAGTAGCCAGTATGGCCATGGAACTTTTCAGCATGGATTACTGGGATGTCTATTTTGACAGTGAGGAAGAACTGAAACGCGCAAAGGAGCACCAGTTGGAACGCGTAATTACTATATTCCCCTGGATTGCCACAGTTGATAAGTTTCAGCATTGGGTGTATGAGCATCCAACCCATACGCTGGATGAACGTGCCAGGGCCTGGACGGAAATACAAAATGAATTTTCAAGTAAAGTAATAGATTTCAGCGGTTTGGAAAATTACCGCGGCAATAGCTGGCAGCGCCAGTTGCATCTTTTTGAAGTGCCTTTTTATTATATTGAATACGGCATTGCCCAACTTGGAGCCATCGGTTTGTGGAAGCAATTCAAGCAGAACAAGGAAGCGGCCCTGGATAATTATTCAAAAGCCTTAAGCCTGGGAGGTACTGCTACCTTACCAAGACTGTATGAAGCAGCCGGATTAAAATTTAATTTCTCCGGCGACAACATTAATCAGTTGATGCAATTTGTGGATAAAGAAATGAAAGAGCTGATAGAAGCGTGAGAAAAATACCCGCTTTAGGGTATGTTTAATTGTTGGAATACTTGTGCTGACCTATTATCTTTGGTATAGAAAATAACGATATTAAAATAGCTACTAATCAGAGCCTTAACCAAGAAGTCCCGATGTTTCTACATCGGGGCTTTCATTTTTTCAGGGCCTTAACGTATAAAAAAACTTTCCGCCGTTTATGCTTTGCATATCAATCATCTGATAAAATATTTTTTCTGCGTCTCATAATATTTAGTTAACCCTCAAAAGTCTGAAATCCTTGCTGGCAGTTTTTTATTCTTTCATATTGTATTCAAAAAATACGAAATCTTGCAAATCATCTTTTCTAATTTACCCTTGGTACTTTTTTTATGGAAAAAAAGTACCGCAAAAAAGCCAGTCGAAATCCCCGCCTGCCCGCCCGTGCCGGTTCGGACGGGAATTACCAGTCGGGCAGGGAAAACAGCCCGATTTCTACATAGTTCCCTGATTAGGCTTCTGTACTACTGTGACTTCAGCTGTGCCAATCCTACCTTTTGAGGAACGACTATTTAAAATACCGCATTGCTTTATTTTATTGATGTAATATTTGATCAGGAACAAATCATTTCCATTACTCATCTTATTAAATCTTGTCATCAAGCCAAATCACTTTTTGATTCGATACATGATGTTGTCCAATGATATCTTTGTATATATCAGGCCGCCTGGCTTCTCTGTACCTGTTTCCACCCGCCTGGGTAAGTTTGGCCGGTGTAAGTGTGGCAGTTGCAAAACTATCGTCGAATGTACGGCACTCAGCTATTACATCACCAAATGGATCGATAATCATAGAACAACCGTTTTTCAACTGATCATCATCCATGCCGATAGGGTTTGAAAAAATAACGTACACGGCATTATCATAAGCCCTGGCTGGCAGCCATTTCATCAGCCAGCCCCTGCCTTTCATTCCATCAAATTCCAATCTTAAAGAAGTAGGATCTTCCTCACGATTTTTCCATAACATTTGATCCACAAAACCGGCTCCCGGCCTTGTAGAGGGTGTACACATTGTTACGTGTGGCATAAAAATGATATCTGCTCCCAGCAGCGCGGTAGCCCTTACGTTTTCAATAATATTATTGTCATAACAAATCAGGATACCGCATTTCCATCCATTAATTTCAAAAACAAAATATTCATTTCCCGGCAGTAAATGCGGGTTGATAAAAGGATGCAGCTTTCTATATTTTGCAATGAGCCCGTTTTTATCAACGCAAACAAAGGCTTTGTATAAATTGTCCTTTTCATCTTTTTCAAAAAGTCCGGCCAGCAGGACAATATTATTTTTTTTTGCAATCGCGGTGAGGTTTGCAATACTTTCTCCGTCCGGAATAGGTTCTGCTATAGCAAGCATTTCCTCTTTTGAAAGCGTTCTTGCAAAGCTGTACCCGGTAATAGAACATTCGTGAAATGCAATAACATCTGCGCCCCCGCCTGATGCTTTTTCCGATAGTTTATCAATAATGGATAAGTTATATTTTTTGTCGCCACTCCGGTGTTCAAATTGTGCGGTAGAAATTTTTATATTTTCCATGACAAATAAGGTTTTATTTGGTGTAAAAGTAACACCCGGAGCAAAAAAGAAATTGTACAATTCCGGCTTTTGCTATTCATTTGTGATGAACGACATCCAGTTCAATAAAGTTAACATATAGTTTATGTGATTTGTGCAGGTATATGGAAGGTGTTATACCTGTTTGTTTTTTGAATGCTTTTATTAAATGCGACTGATCAGCGTATCCTGTTTCATAAGCAATTGCTGTAAGATTTTTAAATTGGTGCTTTCCTCTAAGAAGACCTAAAAAATTATGAAATTTTACAATGTTTCCAAACTTTTTAGGCGTACTTCCAATAGATTCCATAAATTTTCTTTCAATATATCTTTCAGTGTAACCAGTAAATTTTTCCAGTTGTCCTGATGATACAGCACCTTTATTATTGTAAATAAATTTTAGCGAAGGTTCTATCAGTGCGTGGATATGGATTTTGTTTTGACCAGCCAGTTTTATGAAGAAAGTGTTTAGTAAAGCGAATATGTCTTCAATACAAGTTTTTTTAGATAGATTTTCTTTCAGTTCCAGCGCTTGCGCACCGAATATATCTTCAAGGGCGATTACTTTATTTTGTAGCTCCGCGGCGGGTATTCCGGTCATTTTTGTTACACCCCAGGGCTGAAAAACCGCTACCACTAATACTGTGTTGCCGGCTGTATATAAATTTCTAAATTCAGAAATTTGACCATAGAGAAAGGTGCTGGGTAAATAATCCGGAATATTAATTTTATTAAAATCGGCAATTAGTTTATTTTCCAAAGAGAATACAATACCGGTATTACCATCAGAAAAGAGGCGGAGTTTTCTAATAGCATCCCCCTTATTCTCCAAAAAAAGGTAATGTTTAATAAAAGAGACCAATTCTTTTGATGGTAGTGCCTGCATTTTATTTGGTTGCTATAAATACAGTTGTTATTTTTTTTTAGTTCCGCCCTGTTCAATTTCCCTGTTCATCTCTACGATATCTACAGGTTGAGAAAAATCATTCAGCAACCACTTGCTGTAATAATCTGCCAGTCCCCAGAAAAAATATTCCTGCATATCTGCATATCCATGACGTTGTCCGGGCAATATCATTAAATCAAAACGCTTATTGGCTTTTACCAATGCATTCACTACACGTATTGTATTGGCAGGACTAACATTGTTATCAATGTCGCCGGTAGTAAGCATTAAATGACCTTTCAGGTTTTTAGCGAGGTCCTGGTTTTTTTCAATATTATATACAAAACTGGTATCTCCTTTTTCTCCAATGGTCTCTTTAACACCGTGGTGCTTCTCACTCCACCAGCGGTTGTAAATGCTGTTATCATGATTACCGGAAGAAGAAACTGCCACCTTAAAAAAATCAGGATACACCAATATTGCGGCAGTTGACATAAACCCGCCGCCGGAATGACCATGGATTCCAACACGATTAATATCAATAAATGAATATCGGTCGGCCACTTGTTCAATGACAGCTTTTTTATCTGCCAACCCATAATCTCTCAAATTACCATACCCATAACTGTGGTACCATTTTGATCTGCTGGGGTTGCCACCGCGGTTGCCTGCAGTAATAACAATCAATCCTATCTGCGCCAACCGGTCTGTTCTGTCTGCGGCTCTTGCAAAGGCTTTATTGACCGCTTCTGTTTGCGGACCCGGGTATACATATTCAACAACAGGATATTTTTTGGTGCTGTCAAAATCAAATGGCTTATACATTACGCCATATAAATCGGTAATACCGTCATCGGCTTTTACTTTAAATATTTGTGGAAATTTATAGCCCGCTGCCATTAATGATGATACATCTGTTGTTTCCAGATCCAGTATTTTTTTGCCATCAGCATTATACAAAGCAGATTTTGGAATGGTATTTACCCTTGAATAATTATCTACAAAAAATTCCCTGTTATCGTCCAGGCTCATACCATGCTCAAATTCACCGGGGTTCAGCAGTTTCATACCTGTGCCATCAAAATTTATTTTATACATGTGCAGGTAATAGGGGTCTTCATTTATTTCTTTACCATTGGCGGAAAAGTACAGTATTCTTTTTTGTTCATCAATGCCAACTATGTCCTCACAATGAAAGGCACCGGATGTAACATGGTTTTTAAGTTTGCCATTTTCATCATACAAATAAAAATGACCCCAGCCATCTCTTTCACTCCATTCGATCAATTCTTTACCGGCATTTACCAAACCCAGTTTTCTTGTTTCAACATATGTATTTAGCCGCTCCTCTATTAATGGTTTTATATCTGATGAACCAACATTTGCAACCAGGATATCAACTTTTTTTAAATCACGGCTGGTACGTGTTAAATAAAATTTATCATTGGTTCCCAGCCATAGAAGTGTGCGCCAGTCATTGTCGCGGCTGCTGGCCGGGGGCGTTGCTGACCATATACTAACGTCTTCATCTTTAAACAAAGACACATTGACCTCCTTTTGTGATTTAGCTACCATATCAAATAATATCAGGTGATCCTCCGGCGCTTCTTTTTCACCGGGCATCTGGTATTTATAAGTCTCCAGCGTTGGGCGCGGCTCTGCAATGCTATTGATCACCCAAAGATCTTTTACTTTTCGCTGGTCCGTTTTTGTCATGGCAAAATGTTTTGCATCGGGCGACCAGTATATAAACGCCGGTTTTCTTTTCTTTTTATTTTTTTCTCTGTCAACATTTGTTTCGTTGTATGAATCGCCGTAGGCATAATTCTCAATACCATCTGTCGTCAGCATTTTTTCAACAATTGTACTGTCATCTTCATCTTTTACGGCCTTTTCATAATTGGCCTTGTCCATATAGTACAGGTTAAAATTTTTGGCGTATACTACTGTTTGGCTATCGGGAGAAATGGATGCCCAGGTTGGTTTGCGTTTTGGCTTTTTATAGTCTGCCAGTTCTGAAAGCACGCCATTGTCCAGATTGTATTCAAAATAAAAGATCTTTTTTTCCTTTACAGGAATGCCGGTTTTTTTTGCAGTTGAATCTTTTTTTGCACTGGTGTCTTTTTTTTGTATGTCTTCAGTGCTTTTAAATTCAAATTGAATCGTGCGTTCATCTTTTACAAAACGGATGCTGTCAATAAGTAAATGCTGTGCATCAGATGCATCTTTTATAATCGTGGTTAGTTCTGCGGCCAGTTTTGCGTTGTCAAACATCAGGCGCTTTTCTGCTTTAACCGGATCCACGATATACCATTTTTTGCCTTCAGTTGTTTCATAACTGTACCAGAACCGGCTTCCTTTTTTTAGCCAGTGTGCATCCACAATGGTAGAAAATAACAGTTTGTCCTGTTTTTTAGGAGAGAACCTGGCAGCAAGCTGATAATTGGCTTTTGCAGCGGTCTGTTGTTGAGCAATTGATTGAATAAAAAATGTAAGCAGGATAAATAGAAACAAGAGATTTCTCATGCAGCAGAGTTTTAGAGGAGGAAAATAAGCTTAAAGAAGTGATTGATAAAACCGCTCGTCTAAAATCTATAGACTTTTTCAGGAAGAAGGACAAGCGTGCCTTTATATTTCTTAAAGCAGAGGTATAAAAATTAATATTCAATTAAAATACGCATATACAGAAGTAAACGCCTGTTTGAACTGGTAAAGATCTGTCAGACTTTACTGTTTAGTCTGCATGGTAAGCTGCCATGAAACACCAAATTTGTCTGACAGCCAGCCAAACTTCTTGCTAAACGGGTAGGGTGCTAACGGCATCAAAATATTGCCATCTTCAGCTAATTTTGCGAATGTGTTATCAATTTCTTCTTCGGTTTCGCAGGTAACAAATAAAGAGATAGAAGGGGTAAATGTAAAAGCGTGTTTTCCGGGACTGTCAATGCACATGTATTCTGTTCCGTTCAGTGAAAAAACCGCCTGCATTACAGTTCCCTCAGCGCCCGCTTCATTTTTTTTATAAAGCGTCTCGGTTATAATTTTTGAGTTGGGGAAAATGCCGGTATAAAAATTCATCGCTTCTTTCGCTTTCCCTTCAAACATTAAAAAAGTTTTTATTTTTTCCATTTTTGATGAGGATTGATTTTAGATCGCAATTTATTCAATTTTTATTTCAAATACGCTGTAAGAACCTGCTTTATAATACGCGGGTAAGTTTCCTGTTTTAAACGGACTTGTTTTAACGAACCTCTTTTTTCGTCACTGAATCTTTCCGGCCTGCGGGGTTTAATTTTTTTGATCAGTTTTTTTAGGATATAACATTTGAAATCCTTTATAAACGCTGTTATGCAATATGGTCAGGTGATTTTCGCCTGGTAATGGCATGAAATCTATTTGCAAATTATTTTTTCCGGGTACCTGGAGAATTTCAACAAGATGGTTTACGTCATTTTCCATTTGTTTTCCTTCGCTTCCGGTTGAAATATAGACATGAATATTTTTATCGTTTTGCTGTCTTGCCAGAGTTGCTGCTGTTGTTAGAAGAGATTCATTGTCCCACCATAAGCTTGGACTTACAATAATGTAATTGTCAAACAGGGCAGGCTTTCTCAGTAATACTTCTGTTGCAAACAACCCTCCCAATGATTGCCCGATAATTGTTTTAACAGTATTGATTTTATATTTTATTTGAATAAATGGTTGCAGTTCTTTTTCAATAAAGGTCATAAAATTTGCAGAACTGCCTGTTGAAGGATATTTTTTCTTATCCTGTACAACAGAAGTAGGAAATGTAAAATCCCTTCTTCTGTCCACATTTGCAATACCTACAACAATTGATGCCGGCATGGATTCAATCATGGTCAGAAACTGAACGATACCCACTACATGAATAAAATCTTCATCTGCTGAACCATCTAACAGGTAAATTACAGGATAGGTTGCTGCAGCGTCCTGGGAGTATCCCTGGGGAAGATAAATATTTAATTTTCTGTTTTCGGCAAGCACCGCAGATTTAATTTCGTCAACAAGACCCAGCACAAAAGGGCTTTGCTCTCCTGTTTGGCCAGGAATAGAATTTTGTCCAAACGTAGCATTTGCCATGGCGCAAATCGTCAGAAAAAATAGTATTGATTGTTTCATGGCATGTTTAAAAGTTGCCAGTAATGCCGGCGTTCAAGTTTTTCGTAAACCGCTTTCGCTTCATATACATAAAAAGGTACAAAGCTTTTCGCTTTAATTAAAAATTTTGTTAGGAGCTGATCTGGAGTATAAACCTGGTGCAGTAGGCGGTAGATTATAAAGAAGATTATTCTAGCCGAAATGAGAATGGCCCGGTTATTCTGCCGTTAACAATTGTTCAAAGAAGGCCCCCATATTATTTGGTTTATCCACAAAATGAAGCTCCAGGATCCAATGTCTTTTGTTTCCGTATTTATCCGGTTGAAGTATATCAGTATGATTACCCGGGTGCACATCTAAACACAAATCATTGGGATCATCGGGTTGTTCATGAGGGAAATGACCTACAATATGACCAGCTATCGCATTTCCAAATTCATAGCCATAACTTTTTGTAAGACTGGTAACGTAATTAAAATATCCGGTACCGGTAAGATTGGTTTGTTTAAAATACCAGGCATTCGCTTCGCGCCATGCGTCTTCTATATCTTTTTTTATCTTTAGTTTTAAAGGGTCTTTGCCTAAAACGTAGGTTCTTCCAAGGTCTGCTTCC
>JBDSOC010000183.1:0-6687 GCA_039915085.1 Chitinophagaceae bacterium | reverse complement strand
TCAAGCATTTTGAAATTGTAAGTGAAGGGGGCATTACAGGTACGGTTGCAGACCCGCGTATCATTCTAAAAAAAGCTTTGCAAGAAGATGCCGTTAGTATTGTACTTTGTCATAATCACCCGTCGGGCAGTTTACGCCCAAGCCGGGCCGATGAAGAACTCACCCATAAAATAAAAGAAGCCGCAAAGTATTTTGATATTAAAGTACTGGATCATATTATAGTAAGCAATGAAGGTTTCTACAGTTTTGCGGATGAAGGAATGCTTTAAGAATTGTGTAGGTGTTAAGTGTTTTGTTCCGGGTAACTGCTTGCATTATTATAAAAAAATAGGGACCGCTCATTACTGAGCGTTCCCTATTTTTTTATAATTCATATGGCATTTTATCATTTCGGATCCCACCAAACCCTGTCTGCAATTGTTGCGGACTGATCTGGTTGCGGGTTGGTCAGCACTTCAGTCTGGGAATAGGGCCATCTCCTGGGTATGTAATTAACATAAGGATTAGCCGCTAAAGTCAATACCGGGAAACCAGTACGTCTCCAGTCATTATACGTTTCTATAGAAAGAAAATCAGCCACATATTTTTCAGTAATGATTTGTTCAATGGCATTGGCTGCAGTTAATGCAGGTCTTGATGCGATATAGGTATTTTGGTCAGCAGTCTTAATACCCAGCATAGACATATGAGCCCCGATAGCCTGTTGGTATACAGGCTGGGCTGCTGCTGCACCCTGCTTAATAAAAGTTGCCTCTGCTTTAATGAACAGTGCCTCACTGTAAGTTGCCAGGTACAAAGGCGCCTCAGAACCATCGTTTATATCTTCAATAGGAAGATATCCGCCATAGAAAGTATTTAAAGAAGAATAATCGCTGGGGTCAGGCGCTGTTGGCACACCCGCCGGGCGTCCTGCATATACACCGGCATTGTTGGTATCTGCCAAAATGGGTAGCCTGGGGTCATTTCTGGCAATCAAACTGTCAATAAAAGATTTGGCCATTACCACACCGCCCGCACCAGGTAAGGTATTCTGGTACCAGGGCGTTTCAGCCTGTGAAGTACCAGGATAAGAAACTGCTGCATTATCATCATTAGAAGTGAATCCATTAGCCAGCGCTGTTAGTGCGCTGTCTGCCTGTAAAGAAGCAGTACGACCTGGTGCCCTCGTTAAACGCAGGTAATAACGGGCCTTCAGCATATAAATATATTTCTTCCACTTCTTCATATCACCACCATAAATAAAATCATCCCCAGCCGGCGCAATGGCGCTGGCTGGTTGGTTGATATAATATAAAGCACTGTCGAGGTTTTTTTGTATGCCGGCATAAACAGCTTCCTGGCTATCATATTTAGGGAACTTAATAGTCGATACCTGCAATGCCTGGGAGTAGGGAATATTGTTCCATAAGTCCGTGGTAACAGCAAGGCCATAGGCGAACAATGTTTTGCCAATAGCTGCATACTGGTTATGACCGGCAGCTTTAGCCTGGTTTATCATTACATCCAGGTTTTCAAAAACATTGGGGTATAAATAAAAACTCCAGGTATTGTCTACATCTGCCGGCAGTATCCGGTAGGTTTCCATATCGGGCGATGGCTGGTTAATAGACATTTGCTGCATCCAGTAAGCCGCGCTGGTTCCGTTAAAACCTCCCACTATATTGGTGGATATGGTAATCTCTATTGGTGTTAACAGCAGCGATTCTTTTACTGCCAGTGGATTATTGGGGTCTTTATTAATATCGAGAAATTTTTTACAGCCGGTAAAAGCCAGTAGCCCAACCGCAGCTATAATAAATAATTTATTTTTTTTCATGTTTGTTCTTTTTTGCGATTTTTAAAACGTTGCTTTAAGGCCTACGATAATGCTGTGGTTAGAAGGCGTCATAAAATTGGCAAAGCCCTGTCCGTTGCCGCTTCCACTCAAGCTTACTTCAGGATCGGAACCCGTGTAATTTTTATGCAGTATAAAATTGGTACCGCTTACGCTTAGTGTTAATCCTTTAACAAAAGAACCTTTTGGAATAACTGAAGCAAAATTATAACCCAGAGATACCTGGCGCAGTTTCAGGTAAGAACCATCTTCTACAGAACTTTCATCAGCAATAGATAAAATGTTTTGATAATAGGTCTGGTTCAGTACCACGGCTGTAGTATTTGGTTTACCGGTGCTTTCTATAACGCCGTCAAACACCTGGGTAGAACCACGGTTTTCAGTAACTTTTGGCGTACCATAAGTAAACAGGTAATGATTATCCAGGTTGAGGATATCTCCGCCATGTTTGTAATCCAGCACAAAAGAAAAAGCAAATGCTTTATAAGTAAGCGTGCTGTTTAAACCACCCAGCCATTTAGGGGTAACATTACCAATAGGACCCAGATCATCTGCTATCTGCGGATAAGAATTATCGTCCAGCAACAACTGGTGCTGATCATTGCGTTTGAAATGTGAGCCATAGATTACACCATAAGGCTGATTGGGGTATGCAAATATGCCTGGGTTTACAAAGCCGGCAAATTGCAGATAAGGCACCCCATCAGATAAGCGGATCACCTCATTTTTAATTTTGGTATAGTTTACGTTGATCTCCCAGGTAAGATTTTTTGTTTTGACAGGAGTTATACCCAATACCACTTCAACACCCCTGTTGCGCATATCACCCGCATTGGTACTGGCGCTTGAAAAACCAGTTGCAGGATTAAGTGGCGTACTGGGAACCAGCAGGTCTGAACTCTTTTTATCAAAATAAGTAAGATCCAGCGATACCATATTATGAAAAAATTTAGTTTCCAACCCTGCTTCAAATTCTTTTACACTTTCATTTTTAAGCGGAAACGCATAAGTGGTAGTCAGCTGAAAACCATTTTGTCCGTTAACCGGAAAAGCTATATTTCCTATTGCATTATGATAATAAGGATTGGTAAGTGAATAAGGACCTACGTTATCATTACCTACCGCAGAATAAGAAAGCCTTAGTTTACCAAAATTGAAAATTGGACTGGCTGACAGGCCCAATGCTTCAGTAAAAACGAAGCTGCCGCTTACTGAACCATAGGGATAAAACTGTTTATCTTGCGATAGAACAGAGCTTCCGTCATAACGTCCTGTTAAAGCAAGTGATAACATTCTTTTATACTCCAGGTTAGCCTGTGCATAAAAACCTACTTTACGCTGTTTATAATAAGCATAATTACTGGTTACATTGTTTGCATTGTTAACATTATAAAAATCGGGAATAGACAAACCCACACCCTGCACAAAGTTTGTATTGTTATAATTAGACAGTATATTATTACCCACTATCACATCAGCAAATAAATCTGGCGTAATATTCTTCCGCGCTTCAATAATCAAATCGTTGTTAAACTGCTGGTATTGATTGGTACGGGTATACAATCTTCCATCAGTAGAAGTAGAACCGATGATACCGATATTTTCATGGTAACCCAGGTTGTTTACATACATATCGGCACCCAGTCTTTCTGTAATGGTCAGCCATTTTAAAGGATTGTAACTAAGTGTTACCACTGGCAGGATGCGATCTGTTTTATCCAAAAGCCCTGTATTGTCTATCAGCCAGTATGGATTGTTACGGGCTGCCCGGTACAAGCGCTGTGAACCATCAGGATTGGTAGTCGGAAGCGGGTTCCATGAAATAGGTGCCGCATAAATGGTCCACAACGGACTGGCCAAACTGTTTCCTTCCAGTAAACGGTTGTTATCTGTATGAACGTAGTTAAACTGTGTGGTGAGTGTAAGATTATTTAAAATCTTTGTACCATATTTTAAAAACAGCGAATGCCTTTTATAGTCAGTTTTTGCTTCAGTTCCATCTGTTTTTACGTATGAATAAGATACCAAATAATTCGACCGGTCTGTAAAACCGCTTACAGTTACGTTGTTATCGGAGGTATGTCCCGTTTTAAAAAAGTCTTTTACATTATTTCTTTTTTGTACAGGTACGCCACTTACTTTCAGGGTGTCAATCAATGGCCCCCAGGAAGTAGAACCAAGCTGCCCGTTATTACCATCTACGTATTTTCCTGCAGATCCCTGGGCGTATTTATCCTGGAATTTCGGCAGTATTACATTTTCAAATGAATAGCTGCTGCTGAAAGAAACAGTTGGTTTACCAGACTTGCCAGTACCCATACCATTCTTCGTAGTGATTATAATTGCACCCCTTGCCGCAGCAGAACCATAAAGTGCTGTAGCAGCTGAGCCTTTTAGTACGTTTATGCTTTCTATTATATTAGGATCAATGTCACCAGCCCTGTTGGTAGTACCCCCGGCACCCAGCGAACCATCAGGATTGCCAGATTCTGTATTGTCCATTGGTATACCGTCTATTACAAACAAGGCCTGGTTATTTCCCAGCAATGAACTGGCGCCCCGGATAACAATGCGGGCAGAACTGCCGGGCATACCACTTGAATTAGTCACCTGCACGCCAGCTACTTTCCCTGCCAGCGCATTTACCAGGTTGTTTTGTTTCGCATTTACCAATGAAGTTCCTTTTACTTCCTGTGTGCTGTACGTCAATGTTCTTTTTTCACGTTTGATACCCAAAGCGGTTACCACTACTTCGTCTAAAGCAACATTGGATGTGTTTAGTGTTACGGGAATGTTTTGAAGAGTGCCCGTGGGTATTTCTTTTGTTTCAAAACCTACCACGCTGATTATAAGGGTAGCATTGGGCGCAACGGTAATTTTAAAGCTACCATCCACCCCGGCACTTGTACCGCCCTTTGACTTTTTTACTGAAATAGTAGCGCCGGGAATAGGGGCGCCGGATGCATCTGTAACCTTACCGGTTACTTCCCTGTTTTGCGAAAATGCCAGCACAGTGCACAGCATAAGCATTGCCAAAAGCAATGAAGTTTTTCTCATGTTTTGTAAATTTTAGTTTTCAGTGAACCATTGAAATGTATAGATCTATCTTATAATAGCTAATATATTGACCAACAATAAAAAAATACAGGCCGAAAAAATAGGCGAATTGAGCATTGTTTATTATCAGGCAAGCCATCCCGGATAGAACAGGCTTAATTAACTCCGTATAAATACAGAGAAATCATAGTTCATACTATTTAAATATGAAGCATGCAAAGTGAATGAACAACATACAATAAGCAACGAACAACACGCAATATTGTATGAAATGCTCTTTGGAGAAGGGGTTAGGGAATCCTATTGTTATTTAATGAAACTTAATTTTTGAAAATAAATTACTGTTTTGTTGACGCGCAAATAATGTAAACTTTTAATCAAACATTAATATGGTTGCGGAGTAATTTTTTTCTGATAAATGACAACCATAATAACACATAAAATCATTGTACATGCTAACATATATATAGAGACATTTTTTTTTAACAATTGCTGCAAGAAAAAATAAAATTGCTCACAGTTTTGAAATAACTTATTTGACAATAAAATATTTAAACGTGCGGAGAAACATGTTTAGGTAAGCATAGAGAAATACAAACGCTGGTATTTCGCTTACATAAAAATCTTAAGGAAAGGTTGTAAATTATTGCATTCCCTTTCATCCAACCAAAACTTTCATTAAAATTCACCCTTTTACGGTAGGCATATTTTAGATGGGAAAAGAATTGCGCAGTGTACAACTTTTGTTGTGTTGGGATGCAGCAGTTGCGGCTCCATTTTGGTGGATTATTTTTATGCCTGCGCGGTAGGTCCGCCAAAATTCAGCGGAAACTCAACGGTTTCCTGGTCCTTTATTTTTCCATGCGCTTCTTCAAAACGCTGTATATTATCATCCAGTGCTTTTAAAAAACGTTTGGCATGCTGGGGTGTTAATACAATACGGCTTTTTACCTTGCTTTTAGGCGTCCCCGGCATCACATTTACAAAATCTACGATAAATTCTGCATGAGAATGGGTAATGATAACAAGATTGGAATACGTTCCTTCTGATACTTCTTCAGATATCTCTATATTAAGCTGCTGATTGTTTGGTAGCTGATCGGCCATTGGGAAATTAATTTTTGTGAAGGTAGAGAAGTATTGCTGATTTTGAGATATCGTGATGTGGTGATTTCTTTTGAATTAACGAGCGATAAATCTCAAAATCCCGCAATTTACAAATCAGCAATTTATTCCACATCTACCTGCTTCTTAATAACTGCGCCCTCGCTGGCTTCCATTAAAAATTTACGGTCATTAATCAGGTACCCATTCCCCTTTTCACAGAAATGCACAATTATATTTTCTACACTGATAGGGTTTCCTTCGGGTATATCGGCAATATTGGAATGGCGTATATCATGACCATCTATAATTATAACCAGTCCGCTGCCAATTGCTTCCATTTTATCGCCCCCCGTTACCAGCATACCGGTATCTTCCCCCAAGCCAATACCTATGCATGAAGGGTTACTGGCCACCGCCTGTGATAACCTTCCAAAGCGTCCGCGTTTTTCAAAATGACTGTCAATAATTACACTATCAATAAAACCAAGTCCCGTGGTAATTTTTACTTCACCCTTTAAATGGGCGCGGGTGGCATTGCCTTCGTAAATCATAGTGCTGCTCATGGCCATTGCACCCGCACTGGTACCTGCTATTATAAAGTTTTCGTTCTGGTAGCGTTCATGCAGAATTTTTAAAAACCGCGTGCCGCCAAAAGTAGCACTTAACCGCATCTGGTTACCCCCGCTGAA
>JBDSOC010000149.1:0-4482 GCA_039915085.1 Chitinophagaceae bacterium | reverse complement strand
ACAATCCTGTATGAGTATAAATTTCGTCCATGGAAAGACTGAAATCAATGGTGCGGATAAATAAGGAAGAGCCCGCGTCACTATTATTTTCAAATGTCCAGCCGCCATTATCCTGTTTGCGGGCAAGCTGTATAAATCTTTTTTGTGAATCAATCATAATATACTCCAGCAGCGAAGGTATTTGCTGATAAAAAAACAATTTTCTTCCTTTGTCAATACCGCGGGTAGATGGTGATAAAATTTCAAAAATAACAGCGGGATTCAGCAGCGTATCAAACTTATCATCTTCCAATTTTGATTCGCCACACACAATTAGTCCGTCAGGATACATATAAGTATCGTGTGACGGGGTGCTTACCCGCATGTCTGCAGGTAGAATTCGGCAATTTTTTCCTTTTAAAAAATGGCCGATGCTTATAAAGAGATTCATGGAAATACTGTTATGATTTAACCGGGCACCGGACATTGCCAGGACTTGCCCGTCATAATATTCGTGTTTTTCTTCTGACGCGCGTTCGGCTAAAAGATATTCCTGCGGGGTAATATAATTGTATTTAAAGACAGCCTCCTTTACTTCATTTTCCATTTAGTAAATTTACTTCTTTTAGATCTGACCTCTAAATTTTTAATGATGAAAAAATGGACATTTGCTTTCTTGTATTTTATCAACCTTATATCTTACAGCCAGGCATTAAACGGGAAGTTAACAAAGGCAATATCGGAAATGGAAGCGGATCCGCAACTGCGTCATGCTATCATTGGTTTATGTGTAATGGATAATAAAACAGGCAAATTAATATATGAGCACAATGCGCAAACTGGCTTAGCACCCGCCAGTACACAAAAAATATTTACCAGTTGTGCTGCGTTTGATCTGTTGGGAAAGGATTACAAATACACAACAGAAATAGGATATTATAAACAAGATGTTAACTCAACGCAAGGTTATTTAATTATAAAGCCCTCCGGGGATCCGAGTTTTGGTTCTTCAAGATTTGCTTCAACAAAACCAGTACTGATATTACAGAAAATTGCCAATGCTGTACGTCAAAAAAAAGCAGTCACTTTTTCCAATGCATACCGCATTATTGATACCGCATTCAGCAATGCTGTTCCGGGAGGATGGGTATGGGAAGATATTGGAAACTATTACGGAGCGGGTGCGCAATCGCTGAACTGGTTGGAAAATCAATATGACATTGTGCTTAAGTCTGGCAAGAGAGTGGGAGATAAAGTTGCTGTAGTGGAAACAAAGCCAGGATCAATTACAAACCTTGCTGACAATGTAAAAAGCGCAGCGAAAGGTACCGGTGACAATACCATTGTTTACCTGGATTACGGCAATTCAGTTTCAATGATTGAAGGAACCATCCCGGTTGATGAAAATGCATATTTTGTCGGGGCTTCAATTACTGATCCGCCGGGTATTTTCGCGCAGCAATTGAGCGACAAGCTGAAAGCTGATGGAATTGAAATGAATGATGATAAAAGCACACATCCACAAATTATAAAATCGGCTGACCCGGTTTTTAATTACACGGAATTGTATACATATTTTTCTCCGCCGCTTGACAGTCTCAATTACTGGTTTTTAAAAAAAAGTATTAACCTTTATGGTGAAGCATTCTTAAAAACAATGGCGTTTCAAAAATCCGGTTTGGGTTCAACAGAAAAAGGAGTGGAGCTGCTGAAAGATTTCTGGAGCCAGCACGGTATTGAAAAATCTGCACTCAATATTTGCGATGGCAGCGGCCTGTCACCACAAAACCGTGTAACTGCCGATGCGCTGGTAAAAGCATTGCAATATGCAAGAACACGTTCCTGGTTCAATTCTTTTTATACTGCGTTGCCGGAATACAATGGTATGAAAATGAAAAGCGGTTCTATTGGAGGTGCAAGGGCTTATGCAGGTTACCATACCGCCAAAGATGGAAATGCATACAGCTTTGCCATCATTATAAACAATTATGATGGCGCACCCGGAGACACCATAAAGAAAATGTTCAGGCTGTTAGATAATTTAAAATAACTTTCGTTCCTGGCCGTCTATCTGATTAAACTAATATTATGACAACTCAAAACAACCGCAACCACAGACGTTATATAGTCCTGTGGCATATCATTACCTCTGTAGTTATCATCGCACTTCTTGTTGGCAGCATTATCAACCTTGTTCAGTCAGCAAAAGAAAATGTTTTTTCCGCTTCATTGCTGGTATTGGTGTCACTCATATTTATTAGTGTTTTTTGGTATGCACGCTGGTTTGCATTAAGGGCGCAGGACAGGGCCATACGTGCCGAAGAAAACCTTCGTCATTTTGCATTAACCGGGAAGCTGCTTGATAACCGTCTTCGCCTTGGACAAATCATTGCTTTGCGTTTTGCAGACGATGAAGAATTTGTAACACTCTCCAGGAAAGCAGCGGAAGAATCAATCCGCTCAGCGGAAATAAAAAAAATCATAAACATCTGGAGGGCAGATCACCACCGCGTGTAAAAGAATTCTTCGTGTCCGTGTGGATTTAGCCAACAGCCAGGAGCTAAAAGTATGGGCTTCTTTGTTTGTATACTCTTTTCCCTTAATTTCGATTTTTAATGCAACTGAGTACAAAACACCTTCTTGGCATTAGAGAACTTACTCCACAGGATATTCAACTCATTTTAGACACTGCCACTCAATTCAAAGAAGTATTACAACGCCCGGTTAAGAAAGTTCCTACGCTGCGCGATATAACTATCGTCAACCTTTTTTACGAGAATTCTACGCGTACCCGTATGTCTTTTGAACTGGCAGAACGCAGGCTGAGCGCCGATGTGCTCAATTTTGCCGCCAGCAGCTCTTCTGCGGCAAAAGGAGAGACGCTGCTGGACACGGTCAACAATATACTTTCCATGAAGGTAGATGTGGTGGTTATGCGGCACAGTGCCAGCGGTGCCCCGCATTTTCTGGCAAAGCATATTCCTGCTGCCATCGTAAACGCCGGAGACGGTATTAACGAACATCCTACACAGGCTTTACTGGATGCTTTTTCCATCCGTGAAAAAATTGGCAGCCTGGAAGGAAAGAAAGTTGCCATCCTGGGAGATATTATGCATTCCAGGGTGGCCCTGAGCAATATTTACTTATTGAAGAAAATGGGCGCAGAAGTAATGGTAGCCGGCCCGCCTACCCTGATACCCAAATACATGCAGCAGGCATTTGATGTACAGGTAGAATATAATCTGAAAAAAGCGCTTCAATGGTGCGATGTGGCCAATGTATTGCGCATACAGCTTGAAAGACAAAACCAGGTATTGTTTTCATCTTTGCGCGAATACAACCTCGCTTATGGTGTAAAAAAAGCCATGCTGGACGACCTGGGCAAAGAAATTGTTATCATGCACCCGGGTCCTATAAACCGGGGCGTAGAAATAGACAGTGACGTAGCGGACAGCAAACAATCCATTATTTTGCAACAGGTAGAAAATGGTGTAGCGGTAAGAATGGCTGTATTATATTTACTGGCCGGAGGGACGCGCGAATAAATATTTTGAATTTTGTATTTTGAATTTTGCATTGCACCTGCTCCGTAAAAGCATTTAAAATATATAATTAAAAATTTAAAATGGACATGGAGCGAATCTGTTTATTCCCCGGTACATTTGACCCGCTTACGCTGGGTCATGTAGACATTATAAACCGGGCACTTCCTTTATTTGATAAAGTGGTAGTGGCGGTAGGTACAAATGCTGCCAAAGCACCCATGTTTTCTCCGGAACAAAGATTGTTGTGGATACAGGAAATTTATGAGCATGAGCCGCGGGTTGAAGGTGCAGTATACAAAGGCCTTACCATCGATTATTGCAAAGTAGTAGGCGCTCGTTTTATCCTGAGGGGCATCCGTTATGTCAGCGATTTTGAATATGAAAAAACAATTGCTGATGCCAACCGGGCCATGGATAAAGATATAGAAACCATTTTTCTTACCGGCGAACCCAAATATACTTCCGTCGCATCTACCATTGTACGGGATATCCTGCGTAATTACGGAGATGCTTCTCCATTTATTCCTGATGTAGTTATAGCATCATTAAAGCAACACAGCTAAAAATATCCTTATGGGCATCTGGTTTAAAAAAGATTTATCAATTGCAGATCTTGCTTTGCTGGGTAAAGACACCATGGCTGAACATATTGGTATTGAATGGGCGGAACTGGGTGAAGATTTTCTCTCTGCGCGTATGCCTGTAGACAACCGGACCCGGCAACCCTATGGCCTGTTACATGGCGGTGCATCCGTGACACTGGCAGAAACCATTGGCAGTGTTGCGGCAGCTATGGTGGTTGATAATAATAAGTTTTATTGCGTTGGACTTGAAATCAATGCCAATCATGTACGCAGTGCAAGGGAAGGATTTGTTACCGGTATTGCGAAACCCATTCACATTGGCGCAAGTACACATGTATGGGATATAAAAATATATGATGAGAGAGAGAAATTAG
>JBDSOC010000105.1:0-15818 GCA_039915085.1 Chitinophagaceae bacterium | reverse complement strand
GGAGCCTTTCAGGTAAATAAGCATATCCGGCGGCTGCACCATGGTTTTTAATGTTTGAAAAAAACCATAGTAATTATCAAAATCGCGCTTGCTCATCAGCCCCATTTCGTGCAGGTTGGGCGCAAATATATTCGCATCTTCAAATATTGTTCTGTCCTGTATAACGGTCTCGGTACCCCGGTGAATATCCAGTAATTGGTTTAGCCGGTTGTTTAGAAAATAAATCTGGAGGTTAAAACTCCAGCGGGGCATATCTTCATAAAAATCATTCAGGTAAGGATTGTGATCAACGTCTTCAAACTGGGGAATCCATTTATAGTGTTTGCTCAGCAACTCTGTTAGTGTAGTTTTGCCCGCGCCAATATTTCCGGCAACCGCTATATGTTTAGGTTTCTTATTTTTTGCCATAGCCATTGATAAGATTTGCAGATGATAGTGCCGCTAAAAATATACAATTCCCCCAACTGATCCATATTTAAAGAGAAAAATTATCAGTAATATTTAAACCCCATGGCTTCCCTTACCAGCTGCATGGTTGCCACTGCACTTTTTCTTGCTTTGACAGCGCCTTTTTCCATTATTTCAGTTAAGTACTTTTCATCGTGACGGATACTTTCTGCTTTTTCGCGTATCGGAGAAACAAATTTTACCATGTCTTCCCCCAGCTGTTTTTTCATATCTCCGTAACGGATATTGCAATTGTCATAATCCTTTTCAAACTTCACCAGTGTTTCTTCGCTGCTTACCAACCGCATCAGCTGAAAAACATTTTCTATATAAGCTGGTTTTACAGCATTGGGTGCTGTTGGGCCACTATCTGTTTTGGCTTTCATTATTTTTTTTCGGATAAGATCATCGTCATCGGCCAGGTAAATGGTTGCATTCAGATTTTCGCTTTTGCTCATTTTGCCTGTACCATCAAGACTCATTATTTTCACCAGCTGATTATTGTAATTGAAAGCCTTGGGTGCGGGAAGTACTTCACCGTAACGGTGATTAAACCGGTCCGCAAAATTGCGGGCCATTTCAAGGTGTTGCTCCTGGTCTTTCCCCACCGGCACATAAGTGGCGCGATGAATTAAAATATCCGCCGCTTGCAGTACCGGATAGGTAAGTAATCCCGCATTGACGTTGTCTGGTGATTGTCGAACTTTTTCTTTAAACGTGACTGTTTTTTCCAGCTCACCCTGGTAAGCCAGCATATTTAAACAGAGATATAATTCAGCTATTTCAGGCACATGGCTTTGTGCATAAAATACACATTTGTCTGGGTCAATTCCAGCAGCGATGCATTCTGCAAATACCCTGTGCACATTGGCTTTTAATTCCTTTGTATCCGGGTGTGTGGTAAGCGAATGCCAGTCCACTACCGAATAATAACAATCAAAATCATCCTGCATGCGTGCCCAGTTGCGCATGGCGCCAAAATAATTGCCCAGGTGCAAAAAACCTGTCGGGCGTATGCCACTCATTACTATTTCCTTTTGCATAGGCGGCGAAGATAAGAAACGTCAGTCGATGCGTGAAACGTGAGGCGTCAGACGTGAGTGGCTTCAAAATCAGATGAATCAGCAAGTTTAGCGGGGCTCTCCGCACGACTGACGCCTCACGATTATTTTTTTTCGCCTTTCATCATAAAAGCCTTCTCCTTGCATGCAATTCTTTATTTTTGTTGATATGGAAGTGACCATGCGATTGATAGACAATCTGGCCGAACTTGCCAGGCTGCAATTTAATGATGAGGAAAAAGCTGAAATTAAGAACGATTTACAGCGTATGATTGCGTTCGTAGAAAAATTACAGGAGGTGGATACCACTGGCACAGAGCCATTATTACACATGACAGATGCCATGAATGCTTTCCGTGAAGATGAAGTAAAAGGTTCGATGCAGAAAACAACAGCGCTGGCCAATGCGCCCTATGCCAGTAATGATTATTTTAAAGTTCCCAAAGTAATAAAAAAATAAACCTGCAATACAGCACCAACCTTCATCACTATGAGTGGCATTATACAACTTGAGAACATTCAAAAGGCATATTTCATGGGCAAAGAGCCCATCCCTGTTTTAAAAGGAATAACACTTAGTATTTTGAAAAACGAATACGTGGCGCTGATGGGTCCATCCGGTTCCGGCAAAAGTACGCTGATGAATATCCTGGGCTGTCTTGATTCGCCTACGGGGGGGAGGTACATCTTGAACGAACAGGATGTAAGCAAAATGGCTGATGATGACCTGGCAGAAGTACGTAACAAAGAAATAGGTTTTGTATTTCAGCAATTTAACCTGTTGCCAAGATTAACTGCTGCAGAAAATGTGGCCCTTCCATTGGTGTACGCGGGAATATCTAAAAGGCTGAGAATAGAAATGGCGATGGATGTGCTGGAAAAAGTAAGCCTTACAGACAGAAGTCATCACAAACCAAATGAACTAAGCGGCGGACAGTGCCAGCGTGTGGCCATAGCAAGGGCGTTGGTAAACAATCCGTCAATTATTCTTGCCGACGAACCTACGGGTAACCTGGATAGCAAGACTTCAATTGAAATCATGGATATATTTGGCGCCATACAGGCCAGTGGCAATACCGTTGTACTGGTTACCCATGAAGAAGACATTGCACTGCATGCCCATCGTGTGGTGAGACTGAGAGACGGCCTTATTGAAACCGACAAACTCAATCAAAATATTACTGCGTCGCTGGTGCATTAAAAACTGTTGTAAGTGTTAAGTAGTAAGTTATAAGTGCATAGCCTAAGTTTTTTAGGACATGATTTCACTTTCACGTTTAGTGTAATTACCACTTAAACTTATCACCTAAAACTTCTCTGATGGCTTCAAAAATATATACCAAAACCGGCGACAAAGGCAATACTTCTCTTATTGGCGGTACCAAAGTACCAAAATCGCATTTGCGCATAGAAGCTTACGGCACCGTAGATGAACTCAATTCTTACATTGGTTTGTGCAGGGATCTGCTGAGCGATGAACACAGCCGTAAAATATTACTGGAAATACAGGACAGGTTATTTACCATTGGTTCTTCACTGGCGTGTGACCCTGTAAAAGAACCAAAGATGCGTATACCAGATCTCAAAGAAACAGATGTTACGCTGCTGGAAAATGAAATGGACCGGATGAACGAACCCCTTGCCCCGATGAAGTTTTTTATTTTACCTGGCGGTCATTCCACCTTATCTCATTTGCATATTGCCCGTTGCATTTGCCGCCGTGCTGAACGCTGCTGCGTACGCCTGCAACTTGAAAGCTCAGAAGTAGAACCCATCGTTCTTCAATACATCAACCGCTTAAGCGATTATTTATTTGTGCTGGTACGTTATACCGGCCTCCTGCTGCAGGTAGATGAAATAGCCTGGAAGCCAAGAATAATGTGATGAATGCAGCAAATATGCAAATGTAGAAATGCATCGTGGTAATGACGGCTTGAAAATTTAATTTTGAACCTGACTTAAAAGGATTTCCACATTCACCACATTTTCCTCATTTACACATTTTCTCAAACTATCTTCCCATCTTTCATATGCAGTATGCGGTCGCTCATTTGCGCCAGTTCTTCATTATGGGTAACAATTAAGAATGTTTGATTGAATTGTTTCCGGAGATCAAAAAATAAATCGTGGAGTTCACGGGCATTGGCCGAATCCAGGTTACCGGATGGCTCGTCTGCAAAAATTATTTTTGGCTGGTTTATCAGCGCCCTGGCAACAGCAACTCTCTGTTGTTCGCCACCCGAAAGCTGCTGCGGCTTATTTTCTATCCTGTCTGCAAGACCCAGCAGATTTAACAGACCGGCTGCTTTTTCCGCCACTTCTTTTTTACTTCGCCCGGCAATCCAGCCCGGTATGCTCACATTTTCCAGGGCGGTAAATTCGGGCAGCAGGTGGTGAAACTGAAAAACGAAGCCAATATTGCGGTTACGGAAGGCCGCCAGTGACCTGGGATTTAAGTCACCGAGGTTTTTATTATCAATTGCAATATTGCCACTATCTGCCTTGTCCAGCGTGCCCAAAATATGTAACAACGTGCTTTTACCGCTTCCGGAAGGGCCTACAATACTTACAATTTCTCCCTGCTTTATGGCAAGGCTAACCCCTCTTAATACTTCCAGTTGCCCATAGGACTTGTGTATAGCTGCCGCAGTTAACATGCTTTAATGACTTATTCCGTTAAAATACGAACCTACAATTTTATTCGTTCTAACCGCAGGGCAACCAATAATTTTCGCTTTTAAAATGGTGAAAAACTACATTTGGTTGTTCAGTATTAACCATTACATTTGCCGAAAATTAAAGACATTCAATAATGTTCTGGACACTTGAACTAGCATCCTATTTAGAAGACGCACCCTGGCCAGCTACCAAGGACGAGTTAATTGATTACGCCATCCGTAGTGGCGCGCCTATAGAGGTAGTAGAAAACCTGCAGGAACTGGAAGACGAAGGTGAATTATATGAGGCTATAGATGATATTTGGCCGGATTATCCCTCGCAGGAAGACTTTTTCTTTAATGAAGATGAATATTGATTTCGTAAGTTTTACGAGAAGACCAATCTATAAATAAAAAACCGCGCATCGTATAATGTGCGGTTTTTTTATTGGGGAGAAAAAACAATTTGAATAACGGACAAGGAATTTGAAAGATGAATTGATGATAATCTTCACGCTATCATTATAACCGGGCTCATTTAAAACAAACTTTCAATTATACCAGTAACCCCGAAAAACGGGGCTGTACAAGGATGGATGAACAGGCCGCATGTTTTATTCCACTCCCAGCTTCATCATTACTTCAGTGCTAACACCGGTAGAAGAATAGCCGCCATCATGAAATAAATTTTGCATGGTGACCATGCGGGTGAGATCTGAAAATAAGGTGATACAGTAATCAGCGCATGATTCAGCACTGGCATTGCCTAATGGAGAAATGGAATTGGCATAATCATAAAAATCACTAAAGCCTTTTACACCACTTCCTGCCGTAGTTTTTGTGGGCGATTGTGAGACAGTATTGATGCGCACTTTCCTTTCCACACCATAATGATAACCAAAACTGCGTGCAATAGATTCCAGCATAGCTTTTATATCTGCCATATCTGTGTAAAAAGGGTAGGTACGTTGTGCAGCTGCATAAGTAAGCGCCACTACACTGCCCCATTCGCTGATGGCATCCAGTTTTTTTGCAACCGCCAGCATTTTATGCAAAGACAGGGCTGATACGTCGATGCCTTTCATAAAATATTCATAATTGGATTCTGTATACGGCACATTCTTACGGATGTTTACACTCATACCGATGGAATGCAATACAAAATCAATTTTGCCACCCAGCACTTCCTGGGATTTGGTAAAGAGGCTGGTCAGTTCATCTACATTGGTAGCATCTGCAGGAATGATTTCTGCTTTTGTTTTTTCTGCCAGTATTTTTATCTGGCCCATACGCATGGCTATAGGCGCATTGGTTAAAACAAAACTGGCACCTTCTTCATACGCTTTCTCCGCCACTTTCCATGCAATTGAACTTTCATCCAGCGCACCGGTAATAATTCCGCGTTTTCCTTTTAACAGGTTATATGCCATAGCAATAAATTAAAATAAGTATTGATTGTGGTTCCCAAAAATAAGAACTTATTTTAACCCGGGTGGAAACACCCATAAAATTACCCTCACTGCCCCGTACACGCCACCGAATACCAGTAACATACCAGTGAGTAAATACAATAGCAACCTGGCTAACGAAGCACGTGGCTTAATAAATAGTTGAAGATAACGGTTACACCACCAGGCAAAAGCCATGAAGCTTAATAGAATAAAAAATACAGGAAGCGGGATATTTTTCATTGAAAAAAATCATTGCTATCGGCTAACTCACTTTTCCAAAGTTTAAAACTTTGGAAAGGCTATTCTATCAATTCATCAGCATTTCTCTTGCATTCTCCAGTGCAGCTGCTGTGGGTTTTTCACCGCTCAGCATGCGTGCGATGGCAGTAATGCGCTCTTCCTGTGTAAGCAACCGGATATTTGTTTTGATAGCATCTGCTTTTATTTCCTTGTACACAAAAAAATGAGCATCTGCTTTGCCTGCAATTTGCGGTTGATGCGTAATAGAAATCACCTGCCGCTGTGCAGCCAGCGCTTTCATAATAATACCTACCTGTTTGGCCGCCTCACCAGAAATACCGGTATCTATTTCATCAAAAATCAATGTAGGCAAGTCAAGTGATTGCGCCACCAATGATTTTATACATAACATCAGCCTGCTCAGTTCGCCGCCTGAAGCTACCTTTCGGATAGGTTCAAAGCGGTTACTCTTATTGGCATCAAAAAGAAAATCAATTTTATCTGAACCGTATTCATTTAATACTGAAACAGAAAGATTTTGCATTTCTGCTTTCAATCTTGCGTTGGGCATGCCCACCTGGTGCAACAATACATTCACTTTTTCTTCCAGCGGCCTGGTTTGTTTCTTCCTGTTTTTAGACAGTTGCGCAGCTTTCTCCTGTGCCGATGCAAATAGTAACTGCGTTTCCTTTTCCTTTGACACAATGGCCTCATCTATGTTCAATACCGCCTGCAATTTATCTGAAAGCTGCGATCGCACTTCCCGTAATTCTGTTGTATTTTTGACATTATGCTTTTTGAGTAATTTATAGCCAACAGCTATACGATCGCTGATTTGCTCAATGCGCCCGGGATCGTACTGCACATGATCGTTGATATGTTCTATTTCACCCGCAATATCGGTAAGTTCTATTTGTGCTGATTGCAATCGTTGCAGCAAATCTGGTAATGCGGCATGAAAAGAAGTATAAGGCTGTAATTGCTGCAGCAAACGTTTTACCTGTTGTACCATAGGCTGTTCGCCTTCATTCAGTTCAAAACTTACTGCTGACAAAGCGCCTTTTATTCCTTCGGCGTTGCTCAATAATTTTAATTCGGCATCTGAATCTTCCAGCTCATTTTCTTTAAATGCAGCTTCTTCCAGTTCATCGTATAAAAATTTATTGTAGTCATATACTGCGGTAAACTGTGTTTTTTGTTCCTGTAACGCCCCCAATGCTTTATTGCCCTGTTGCCACTGCTGGTAAACTAACTGGTATTGCTGCAGCAGCATTGCATTACCCGCCAAAGCATCCAGTACTGCACGCTGAAAATCTGTTTCTCCCAATGCCAGTGTATCAAACTGCTGGTGTATATCTACCAGCATAGCACTTAGTTGCCGCAATTGTTCAAGGTTAACCGGTGTATCATTTACAAACGCCCTTGATTTGCCATTCACACCAATCTCTCTTCTTATTACAAGTTCATCTTCAGCATCCAGATCATTGGCAGTAAAAAATTGTTGTATGTCCCTTTTACCGGCAGTGTGAAAATAACCTTCGATGATGCATTTTTTATCACGGTTACGCAAGGCAGCACTATCAGCCCTTTCGCCTAAAATCAGGGACAGTGCCCCCATTAAAATAGATTTACCTGCACCGGTTTCTCCGGTTATAATATTGAGTTTGTCAGAAAAATCAATTTCTATCTCATCAATAATAGCGTAATTCTGTATGTGTAATTTTTGAAGCATTCTCAATGGCAAATTAAAGGAAATTCTTTTGCCCGTGAGGCTATTAATATGCACATTAAAAATAAGCCAGCAACCAGTTCTGGTGCATGAGCGGCATCCGGCGGAACGGTCTGACGTCCCCGTCTGACCCCTGAAAAACATCCGCATTTCCGCCCTGCGTTTATCCGTCAGAACAGGAGGTCAGACGAATGATTGTTGCATGAAAAAAGGGATACAAAAATTGCATCCCTTTTAATATTTATATCCTGGAAACAAGAAAACCGAAGTTTTTGGAAACTCCGGTTTTCTAACAAATGATTCGTTTATTTTATCTCAACTGCATCGGCCAGATCATTATCCACCAGGATACGTCCGCAGTTTTCGCAAATGATAATTTTTTTGCGCTGTTTAATTTCACTTTGTTTTTGCGGGGGGATAGCATTGAAGCAACCGCCACAGGCATCGCGCTCTACCGGAACTACGGCCAAACCATTGCGGTAATTTTTACGGATGCGATCATAAGAATTCAACAAACGCTCGTCTACTTTTTCTCTTGCGTCAGCACTCAGTTTATTAAAATGCTTTTCTTCTTTTTCAGTAGTAGCCACAATTTTTTCCAGCTCATCTTTTTTGTTCTTCAAAACACCTTCTTTGGTAGCAAGGCCTTTCTTTGCCTTTTCCAATAAAACTGCTTTTTCACTGATTTCTTCCTGCGCGTCCTTAATATGTTTTTCTGCCAGCTTTACTTCCAGCTGCTGCATTTCAATTTCTTTATTAACAGCTTCAAACTCACGGCTGTTCTTTACATTGGTGGTTTGCTTCTCATATTTTTTAACCAGTCCTTCGGATTCTTTAATGAGTTCTTTTTTCTGGTTAATAAATTCATTAATGCCATTAATTTCTTCTTCCACGCGGGTTTGGCGTGAATGCAATCCTGTAATCTCATCTTCAAGGTCGCTTACTTCCATTGGTAATTCGCCTTTCAGAATCTGGATTTCATCCAGCTTGCTTTCAATTTTCTGAAGGGTAACCAGTGAGGTGAGTTTTTCTTCAACCGAAAAATCTTTTACTGTTGCCATATTGTAGTGTGTATTTTTTTGAGTGTTTTAATACCAGCGCTGCCCATTACAGAAAATAATTAACCGGGTTGGTTTTTACCCCTGTTTTGAGGGCAGCAAAGGTAGGGAATTTTTCCTGCAAAAAACCGGCTAAAAGCCCTATCGTAAACTGTTCGCTTTCATAATGGCCAACATCCGCAATTACGAGGCGTCCGTCTGCGTCAAAAAATTCATGATATTTGACATCAGCTGTTACATAAAAATCGGCACCGGCCCCTATGGCATTGGAAATCAATGCACTACCTGCACCGCCACAAACAGCTACTTTTTTCACAAGTCTGCCTGTAAGGGGCGTGTGCCGCACTACCGGTACTATAAAAACTTCCTTAATATATGCTAAAAAAGCTTTTTCCTCCATGGCTTCGGGTAAGGTTCCAACAATTCCTGCACCGGTATACGGATGGATATTTACCAATGGCAGGATGTCATAAGCTACTTCTTCATAGGGATGAGCAGTCTTTATGGCATTGAGAATCTCAGCCTCCAGCCATGAAGGGAAAATGGTTCCTATTTTTATTTCATCTTCTTTTTGTTGTTTGCCAATCTTACCCACAAAAGGATCGCTTCCTTCGCCTGCTTTAAATGTACCCGTGCCTGTAGTATTAAAACTGCATTCACTGTAATTTCCAATATGTCCCGCTCCTGCTTCAAATATGGCATTGCGCACCTGTGCTGCATGCTGCAAAGGCACAAAAACAAAAAGTTTTTTTAGCAAGCCGGCTTTCGGTACCAGCACACTGTTATTAATTAAACCAAGTTTGGCTGCAATCATACCATTTACACCCTGCTGTACATTATCCAGGTTGGTATGAATTGCATAAATAGCTATATCATTTTTGATAGACCTGATAATGGTTTTTTCAACATAATTTTTTCCATTTATTTTTTTCAATCCCCTGAATACAATGGGATGATGCGCTATTACCAGGTTGCATTTTTTATCAATAGCTTCCTGTATTACTTCTTCTGTTGCATCCAGGCAGATGATGGCACCACTGCAATCCCAATCAGCCGCACCTGTAATTAGTCCGGCATTGTCATAATCTTCCTGCAAAGAAGGATGGGCAATGGATTCCAGGTAAGAAATAATTGCTGAAATTTTCATAGATTAAAGATACGGATGCGGGATTTGAAAATAATAACAGAAACAATTAGACAACGACGATATGAAACATTAAAAAACTATGTATAAATTAGTATTTTGGAGGGAGCCACATGAAATATAATATTTAAACAGAAGATTAATCATTCCGCATGTTCATCATTCGCCACGCTAACCCGCAAGACTTAAATAAAATCTATGCCCTTTACAAAAAAGTAGCACAATCACGTTTTGGCATTGCACGCTCTCCTGAAGAAATAACCGAATCTTACATAAAAAATTTCATGCAGCCAGCTGCTGAAACCGGTATTGAACTGGTTATTCTCAATCCCGGCAATGAGTCTGAAATTATTGCAGAAATACATTGCTACAAGCCGGAACCGAAAATATTCACTCATGTATTAAGTGAACTTACGATAGCGGTGGCTCCTGATTTCCAGGGTCAAGGTCTTGGCAAAAAGATCTTTACCCATTTGCTTGAATTTATTACTACGAGCAGGCCCGATATTTTGCGGGTAGAACTTTTTACGCAGGAAACAAATGAACGCGCCATTGCACTTTATACAAAGATTGGATTTAAAAAGGAAGGGCGTTTTGAAAAAAGAATTCCGGGCAAGAACAATGTACTGGAAGCAGATATTCCCATGGCATGGTTTAATCCTGCTTATCTTGTATAATCCATTATATTAAAATTATTACGATGAAATTTATACCTGTATTTGTAGCAGCAATTTCTTTACTGGCGGCCTGTACGGCAAAAAATAATACTGAAGCCCCTGCAACTGCTATCTCCATAACTGGTACCTGGCAACTGGTCTCCGGCACTACCATAGAAAAAGGTGATACATCGGTAACAGATTATACGCAAAAACTATCTTTTATTAAAATTATTAATGGAACTCATTTTGCTTTTTTAAAGCATGATCTGAATAAGGGAAAGGATTCTGCAACGGCTGCTTTCAGCGCTGGGGGCGGTAGCTATACACTTGCAGACAGCTCCTATACCGAGCACCTTGAATATTGTAACGACAGGCAATGGGAAGGCAACGCTTTTACATTCACGGTGGCCATAAGGAATGATACACTTATTCAAAGTGGTATTGAAAAAGTGGAGAGCGCCGGTGTAAACCGGGTAAATATTGAAAAATATGTGAAAGTGAAGAAATAATATCCCTGCTTACTCAATCACTTTTTCTACCCTTGCCAGTTTATCGTTTGCATTAATACCTTCCAGCACTACCCTGAAGCGTTTAGTAATATCATTGTTGTAAAACTGGATCTTAAAATGCTTCTTGTTTTTATCAAGTATAATGTATGGCGCCCAGTATAAAGTAATGCGCGGATCGGGCAAATCATTCAGTAGTGAAGAAGTGGCGTAGTCAGGCGAATAAAATTGTTTTGGCTCTGTATAACCTGTTATTTGTACATAACCTAAACCTTTTGATTTATCATCACTGGTTCTATCGCCACCTTTTTTTGTATAGATAGCAATGGCACCACCACCTGAACTGGATATAACACCTGCCTGGCCCGGACTAAACACTTTTACATAAGCCACGTCATTCATATTCAGGTTTTGTACAAAAGACACGTCCGTTTGTATTTCGTCTAAATAAAATACCGGTGAGCCGCCACGCCATGTTAATGAAGGTGCACCACCGCCGCCACTCATACTGATTTGTAAACCTGCTACCTTGCCCTGCAGGTATTGAAATATTGACTGGCTGCCTGCTGCAAAAGGATCATTCATTACATCAAAATTATGAGAGTCCCCACCGGTAAACATACCACTGGCATATTTCTCATCCATTTTTTGTTCATTACTTTTTACTTTACCTTTTACCACCACCTCCTGTAAAACCTGTTCTTTTTCTTTCCGGGTCCGCATCAAAGCCACCTTGGTTTCGTCGGAAGCATTCTTTACATTTTTTGCAATAAGATTGGTATCAATCTCCAAACCGGTCTTCCTGCTTTCTTCATTCAGCGACAGTTGATCAGGACTTTTGTACAATCCGTTGTCTACATGCAGCAATGATTTATCAAACACCAGTTTTTTATCATTAAACTGGAAATACAGTTTGGCAAAATCATAAAATACAAAACCATCAGCCTGCACTGCTCCTTTACGGTCTACAGGCAATGAAATAAAATTTCTAACCGAATCCTTTGTCTGCAAAATACCATTGAGTTTGGTATCCGGAGAAAAGCGGCCTGCCTGCATGCCAATCAGTTTACCATCAATACTCAGGTAATTGCTTTCTGCCAGCCTGATTGCAGGTGCTTTCCCTGCAAATACACTATCCCATTTGTAGCGGCGCCATCCGTTGGTAAGCATAACCAAATCAAGATAGATGGAAGCGCTGTCTGATGTACTGAAAAAATAATAATAGGGATTGGCTATTTTACCATGCAGATCGGCGGTCAATAAAAGATGTGAAACAATATTGTCTTCATTGGGACTGGGTACATTTAAATCAGCATCAGTAACAGATAAAGAAAGATTGGACCGGAATGTATCCGTAACCTGTATTTCCAGCGTATTTAGTCCGCGCTTATTTTTATTGAGAACCGGTATCCAGGCATCGGCATCAAACTCATAATCGTGATTATTGACAAATGTAACACGCTCTGCCATTGGCTTAAAATTCTTATCAAATACAGATACCTGCAAAATACCTGATGGCAGCTGTTTGGTAGGTATCATTCCGGAAGTAATCGTATTGGAGGATAAATTTACTTTGGCATAATAAACCAGTTGCTGGTTCATATAGGCAATAATGCGCAGTGATTTTGCGTCTTCCGCCGCATTTTCTGATCGCTGCAATAAGAATTTTTTTCCTTCCAGCGCATCGCTTACCTGTAATGAAACACCCTGTGGCTTTACAGGAGGCAGGGGCGTATTGTATTCCTTACCTGTTGCATCTTTCCAGACTGCAGTATATGACTGGCCTTGCTTAGGCTCAATTTTAAACCAGCCCATCCCATCGTGTACGGTTACAAAATCACCCAGCTTTGTGCCATCGGCCGCTTTTATATACCCTTTTGCGTTGGCCGGTAAACCATTTGCGTCCGTAGCCTTAAAGGCCAGAACAGATGGCGTTTCTGCAATCATATCGCCGCCTTCGGGTAAAAAGCTGATGCTAATAGCAGGCAGTATTTTATTCCTTATAAGTTTTGCGGTGGTTGCAGTAAGAATGCGTATGGGTTTAACATACAGAAAACTGGTATCCCCATTTAACATGGCAGTAGTGTATGCGCGAAAATATAAAAGGCTCTTAGAAAATGTGGGTGAAAGACCAAAACTACCCGCAGCGGTAGCTTCACCAACAGGTGCTGTTAAACGGCTCAGTACATTACCACCCTCATCAATCAGTTCTGCATAAAAATTCTTTGGAGCAACCGCACGTTCCAGTCCGTCAAAAATATAGGCTTTGAACCATATCGTCTCGCCCGGACTATAATAGTTCTTATCAAAATGGATATATAATTTTTCCTGCGGATCTGCCTGCTTAAAAATACCCAGCAGCGAATCTATATTTTGCGCATGAACGCCCGTAAAACAGCTTAAAAGAACAGCACAAAAAATAAAGTAAGTGTACATTTGTTTCTGCATGGCAAAAAAATAATTTCAGATTTCGCTAATTTATGGCAATACCGGCTTACGGATGGCCCTGCATGCAAGATTAACATTTTATTGAACACAATATAAAACATGGACTGTAAAAAAAGCTACCAGGATTATACGGCGCATCTTCGAAAAATTGCTGACGTAAGATACGCTATTGCCGTATTGCAATGGGACCAGGAGACCTATATGCCGCAGAAAGGCGCTGATTTTCGGGCACAACAGGTTGCCACACTAAGCGAAATAAGCCACGAATTATTTACCAGGGAATCCTTCAAAGATCTTTTACAGAATTTACTGGCCTGCGATGGCCTGGATGATACACAGCAAAAAAATATTTCCCTCAGCTGGTATGATTATACCCAGCAACAAAAAGTATCGGGCGATTTTGTAAAAAAACTGAGCGAAGCTACTTCCAGAAGCTTCCAGGCATGGGTAAGCGCAAAAACCGCCAATAATTTTTCTTTGTTTGAAAAAGATTTAGCCAGCCTGCTGGAACTAAAAAAACAGGAAGCTGCTTTGCTGGGTTACGAAGACCATCCTTACAATGCCCTGCTCAACCAATATGAAAGAGGCTGCACTGTCGCTTTGCTTGACCGCGTATTTGCCGGTTTGCAAGTACCGTTGAAAGAACTATTAGATAAAATAACAGCCTGCGGGCAGGTAGATGATGATTTCCTGCGCCGTTATTTTCCAAAGGAAAAACAATGGCAGTTTGGCATGGATGTAATGAATCAAATGGGTTTTGATTTTACCGCAGGCAGGCAGGACATAGCCGAACATCCTTTTACTACTAATTTCAGCAGCCGGGATGTAAGATTAACTACCCGCATTGATGAAAATGATTTCAGTAATATGACCTGGAGCTGCATACATGAATGCGGCCATGGCCTTTATGAACAGGGCCTTCCCGAAACCGCGTATGGCCTGCCTTTGGGAGAATATACTTCACTCAGCATTCATGAGTCACAATCGCGTTTATGGGAAAACAATGTGGGCAGGAGCCTGGACAGCTGGCGGTTTTTTTATCCAAAAGTCCAGCAATGTTTTCCGGAATCTTTAAAGGATGTTACGCTGCAGCAATTTTATAAGGGAATTAATAAAGTACAACCTTCTTTTATAAGGACAGAAGCAGATGAACTTACGTATCATTTTCATGTACAAATAAGATATGAACTGGAAAAAAAATTGCTGGGAGGGAGTCTCCAGGTAAAAGATATACCTGCGTACTGGAATGATCAATACAGCAAATTGCTGGGCATTACCGTACCAGATGATAAACATGGTTGTCTGCAGGACGTACACTGGAGCCATGGCAGTTTTGGATACTTTCCCACCTACAGTCTTGGAAGTTTTTATGCGGCACAATTCTTTGCTGCCGCAAAAAAAAATATACCAGATTTGGCCACTGCCATAACAAATGGCAACTACAAACCGTTATTAGACTGGTTACGTATATCTGTACACGTTCATGGACGCAGGTTTACCAGCGAAGAATTGTGCGAAAGGATATGCGGCCAGCCTTTAAACATAGATCATTTTATACAATATGCTACCGCTAAATACAAAGAGATTTATGCCTTTTAATTTCAATAAAAGAATGCTGCGGGTTATGGCATTCGCATGCATTGTTATGCTTCTATTTTCCTGCAAAAAAGCTATTGAGCAGCAGCAAAAAAATATTATTATTGATGCCATGACCAATGGCCGCTGGTATGTGGAACAATACAAAGAAAATACGACAGATGTTACCGGCGATTTTTTTGGGTATGAATTTCAATTTTATGAGAACGGCAATGTGGATGGCATTAAAAGTACCAGCACCAAAAGAGGTGTCTGGTCTACAGATATCAGCAATTATACCATTACTGCGGCCTTTCCCGCTGATGCAAGCGACACACTGAAACGGCTTAATTATACCTGGAAAATAACTGATAGTTACCTCAACTATGTAGAAGCAAAAACTACCGCCGCCGCCGGCGATAATATCCTTCACCTGAGAAAGAAATGATCATTTTACCATCCTTCTGATTACATACCGCAAAAATTAAAGCGGTAAATACCTATTATACAAAACGTTTGCGACTATAGACCCTCACCCTTCATCTATTGCTGTATTATTTCTGTATTTATCCTTCTTTATACCTTATGAATGATATAGGAAAACAGTTGGATCCATCTGTCTTTTTTTTCCTCTGCAGCCATCATATTTCCTAATCCGTGCTGTTGTGAATTGCATCTTTACAGGTACAGTTTTTTTATAGCATCAGCACCGTAAGCTGCATAGAGGTAAACCATTAATGATTAAAAAATAATTAACCACGCATACCTTAATCAGAAAGCTGCCGTTTAATTGTTCAGATATCCTTTGATAACCCCCTGAATCCATTATCGCATGAAAGCTGT
>JBDSOC010000078.1:0-17707 GCA_039915085.1 Chitinophagaceae bacterium | reverse complement strand
TAATAATCTTAGACTTTTTACTGACAATAAAAAGTATTATGATTTCATCAAAGGGCTACGAGTTTACCAATAATAAATTAAGGGATTAAAATTCTTTAACTAATAAGACAGATACATACATGAACTTTCAAAAAATAAAAACCATAGGTGAATTAAAAACTTCAGGCTATCAACCTAAAAGTATAAAAGAAGAAATACGCCGGAACCTGGTTGATAAATTAAAGAAAAAGGAACCCACTTTTCCAGGTATCATTGGGTATGAAGACAGCGTTATCCCCGATGTGGAAAGGGCATTACTTAGTAAACACAATATTCTTTTTCTCGGCCTGAGGGGGCAGGCAAAAACAAGGATGGCAAGACAAATGACCAATTTGCTGGATGAATATATACCTGTAGTGTCTGGCAGTGAAATAAATGACGACCCGTTAAAACCTGTTTCAAAATTTGCACTGGACCAGTTAGCACAATTTGGCGACAAGACACCAATTCATTGGATACACCGCAGTGAACGCTATGGAGAAAAACTGGCTACCCCCGATGTAAGCGTTGCGGATCTCATTGGCGATATAGACCCCATAAAAGCGGCTAACCTGCGGCTCAGTTTTGCTGACGAACGTGTTATTCATTATGGTATCATACCAAAAAGCAACCGGAGTATTTTTGTTATCAATGAAATACCCGATCTGCAGGCCCGTATACAGGTGGCATTATTTAATATACTGGAAGAAGGCGATATACAAATACGTGGTTTTAAATTGAGACTTCCCCTTGATATATTATTTGTGTTTACTGCCAATCCTGAAGATTATACCAACCGGGGATCTATTGTAACGCCGTTAAAAGATCGTATCGAAAGCCAGATATTAACGCATTATCCAAAAACACTTGAAACATCGCTGGCCATTACGGAACAGGAAGCAGAAATACACGCAGATCAGAAAGATAGGGTAAAGATCAGCGACCTGGTAAAACGATTGATTGAACAAGTGGCTTTTGAAGCAAGGAATAATGAATATGTTGATAAAAAAAGCGGTGTCTCCGCACGGTTAACCATAGCCGCTTTTGAGAATGCCGTAAGCGCAGCAGAAAGACGGGCCATTCTGAATAATGAAAAACAAACACAGATTTGGATTAGTGACCTGGCAGGTATTATACCTTCCATCACAGGTAAAATAGAACTCGTATATGAAGGTGAGCAGGAAGGACCTTTCCAGGTAGCAATGAATTTAATGGACAAGGCGGTGCGTACACAATTTGTGCAATATTTTCCCAATCCGGAAACCTTTAAAAAACGAAGAACCAGTGGTAAGGAATCTGCTAAAGAAACAGAGAACCCATACAAATCAATCAGCCGTTGGTTTGACGGTGGCAATGCAACGGATATGCCATTCAGTTTAACTGATAAAAGTAAACTGATTGAACTGTATAAAGTAGATGGCCTTCATGCTATTGTTAAAAAATATTTTCCTCATGCCAATGAAATGGAAGCCGCTTTGTTAATGGAATTTGTTCTTCATGGATTGGCATCTTATTCGCTTATCAGCAAAAAGGTGGTTGAAAACCGCATTGAATTTAAAGATCTGATTGGCTCCATGGTAAACCTGGGCACAGGCAGCTTTAACAGTGAAACGGATTTTGACAATGAAGACCTGAGCTGATAAAATTTCACGATCTCTTACAATGATTAATTATAACGACAGAACATTTCGTTCAGTTTCTAATTCCGCAAATGGCGAAGTTAGTAATGAAACTTTTTTTTATTATAAACAACAGGGTGTTCATATAACGGCTACTTATAGTGGTGGAAATATAGTGGATGGCAGTCTTACAGCTGTTACGGATGAGGCAGGCAATCTTAACATGCGCTACCAGCATATTAATACAAATGGCCAGTTTTTAACTGGTGTATGTTTTTCAAAACCTGAAATTATGCCAAATGGCAAAATACGTTTGCATGAGAAATGGCAATGGACATGCGGCGATTACAGCAAGGGTGAGTCAGTGGCGGAGGAACCCCCATAACCCCCTGAAGGGGAGATTTAATCAGATCAACTTATAACTGTTACCAAATAAAATAATTTCATCAGGTTGGATATTTTGAAAGCCCATACATTAATCAGCCCTTTCTTAATTTCAAAACCGAACCTATTTCGATTAACAAAAACAGCTGATTGAAACTAACATCTCCCCTTCAGGGGGTCAGGGGGTTTAAGGTACTTAGTTTCTCTATCATTCCCATCACTTCGTCTTTATCCGCCATAATAGTTTGCAGATTTTCCTGCATACTTTCATTTATAAACTGCATGCTGCTGTTTATTTTTATACTTGCGGAAGAATGAAATTCAATGGCGCCGGTTTTTTTTGCCACCTCCACGATATTAGCCGCCCGGATACCCGAGCCAGGCATTATAATGATGCGATCATTCGCCTGCCTGATCAATTCATCCAGTAACGGCGCACCTTCCAAAGCTCCAGGCTTATGCCCGGAAGTAAGAATACGTTCACACCCAGTTTGTATGATATCTTCCAGTGCTTCAAAAGGATTAATGGCCCGGTCAAATGCGCGGTGAAAAGTTACACTCATTGGATATGCAAATGCTACCAGTTGCTTACAATGTTCTTTGTCAACCGTTCCATCCTGTTTCAGCATACCAATTACTACACCTTCGCAGCCAAGGTCTCTGCATAAAAGTATTTCACTCTTCATCATCAAAAACTCATCTTCTGTATAAAAAAAATCGCCGCCGCGCGGACGTATAATCGGGTACACGTCCATACCCGCTTTTTCTTTTACTAATTTAATAGTTCCAAAGCCGGGTGTGGTACCACCTTCGGCAGCATCCGCACATAATTCTATACGGTTGGCTCCAGCCTGCGCGGCAATAATGCACGACTGGTAATTATAGCAACATATTTCTAGTGTGAATGACATGTGTTTTATTTTTAATCCCTTTGTGAGCCGTGAGACGCCAGGCATTCATATGTCCCGGATATGTAAACATTAATTTCCGATACACACTTTTTCTCCAAATTAATTAATAAGAAAATTTTATTTTCCTGGAATTCGCTACTGAGGTCTGACACCTCAGCACTCATGTCTGACATATCACCGACTCACGCTGATCATTCCATAAAATACTTCGACGCTACCAGTTTTTCCTGTGTGCCATTTTTAATTGCATAACTAAAGCCTTTATGAATAGCATAGGCTCCTGCTTCTCCTTTTTTATTCAACGCCAGGAAAGCAACCTGTATCTCTTTTGCTTTATCCCCTTTAATTTTCATAATACGGGCTACGGCTTTTTGGCAAGCCTGCTCCGGAGAAAGTCCCTGGCGCATAAATTCTATAACTGTATGAGAACCGCACATGCGTATTACATCTTCCCCCTGGCCGGTAGAAGTAACAGCACCCACTTCATTGTCTACAAATAATCCGGCGCCAATAATAGGCGAATCACCCAACCTGCCGCGCATTTTAAAACCCATGCCACTGGTGGTGCAACTGCCGCTCAGGTTACCATTTGTATCCATGGCTACCATACCAATGGTGTCGTGGTTCCATTCTCCATTTTCTAATTGGGCCGGCGCGAAGGGTCCGTGCTCTTTTTTTGAATTCTCAATATTAATAACCGGTTTGTATTCAGATTTTTTCAACCATTGATCGTAAGACTTTTGTGCGTCTTCGCTGAGTTTTTGTTCTTCCAGCGGAAAACCTTCTGCTACGGCAAATTGCTGCGCACCGCTGCCAACCAGCATTACATGCGGCGTTTTTTCCATCACACGCCTGGCTACTGAAACAGGGTGTTTGATCCTCTCCAGGAAAGCCACACTACCACAATTAAAATTTTCATCCATGATGCAGGCATCAAGCGTTACAAAGCCATCCCTGTCCGGGTTAGCACCTAAACCTACACAGCAACTCTGCTCAGATTCTGTTATCATTACGCCTGCTTCTACAGCATCCAGCGCCCTTCCACCCTTACCCAATATTTGCCACGCCCCTTTATTGGCATTAAGACCAGCATCCCAGGTAGATATTACAACGGGCTTACCAGTAATGACAGGGTATGTTTCTTCCTTCGCAAAGCTTTTTTTACCAAATAAAACAGCTATTGAACTAAATAAAGATGATTGCAAAAATTTTCTCCTGTTGGGCATACATGGATTGTTTAAAAAACTAAGTTAGCGTTTTTAAGAGATCATGGAACTGATAAAATATTGGAGGCGTTCAGACAATTCCGAAGGGATGGGATCATTCACAGTATCCCTTCAGATGTTCCTTGTCATACCCTTTGGGAATTTTTTGTTAACCTTTCGGAATTATTAATTAAAATCAGATCGATGCAACAAAACATATAAAGGAAATCAGGCTAAAAAGAATTGCAATGCTCATTTATTGTTTACTGCAGACAAATCAAAACCGATTGAATGCTGATCTTCTTTCTCAATATTTTCTATTTTTATTTCGATTGCAAACTGTTCCTTTCTTTTTGGAATAATGGATACTACGCCTGTAACCATACATACCGCAAACATAAATCCAATAAACAGCAGCCCTGAAAACCTACATATTTTTTTCAGCATTTTCATACTATGCTCAGTTAATAATTTATCATAGCCGTCAAAGACTATAATAAAAACTTTAATAAAATTTTGATAGATGATGCCAGCATAACTGGCAAGTGCGGTACTAAACTGCTATAAAATGGAGTGCTTCTTCTTCTGCACCAGCAGTAACTAATTGTATGCTGGCGAACCGGCGTGCGGCTGATGCAGCGTTGAACATGGTGCGGGCAGTGATGAGCTTTATATGTGTAAGATGACTGTAAATCACCGGCGAAATTTTATGCACTTCGCCATTATTTGTTTTGTTGGGTTGATATAAAGAAGCTGTTGCTTTTTTATATGCAATTACCCGCTTTGAGATTTTGTGATTAATGGCAGATTGCCAGGCAGTTTGTACAGGTTCCTGGTAACGGATGCTTGTCCTGCCAGTATATCCTGAAAAGAAAGTTAAGCCCAGCAATAAAGCAAGGCTGAATATTTTTACCGAAAATCTTTTTTTCTGAGATATAACCGGACTATTTGCCATTGAACAGTGAAGTTAATATTAAAAAACAAAATTTCATACCGGTGGCGCTTAGCTGTCAACTCTTAATTATTGCCCCAGGCCTGCTTTAAAAACCGCAACCAGTTACCATGCATAATATTTTCTATATCACTGCCGGAATAACCGCGTTTATTTAACAGGAGGGGAATCTTTTGCAGATCTGCGATGGTATCCAAATCATAGGGGCATTGTTCTTTACCATAACCGCCGTCCAGATCTGATCCCATACCAATATGCCGGCAATTGCCCGCCAGCTGGCAGATATGGTCCATGTGATCAATTAATTTTTCCAGGTTGCAATTCATTTGTCGCGGCGTTGATTGCCGGTGTACCCAGCCCGGCACAATCATCCATGCATCCATTGCCGCACCAATTACAGCACCACGTGAAATAAGTATTTTAATTTGCTCATCACTGAACTGCCTGTTATGATCAACCAAAGCCCTGCAATTATTATGGCTGGCCCATACCGGCCCATTAAAATTATCCATGGCCTGCCAGAATGCATCGTCACATAAATGCGTAGCATCCAGGATTATATTCAGGTCTTCCATTTTTTTTAATAAGGCGAGACCGTTTGCATTCATTTTACCCGTAGCATTGGTGCCATTGGCGTAACGTCCCGGCCCAAAATGCCCCGGACCAACGGCACGCAATCCATAAGCATGCGCTTTTTCAAGATGCCCGGTTGTAATAAGCGAATCAGCTCCTTCCAGGCTAAGTATATAGCCAACAGGCTTCTTATCATTTGCAGTTCCATCATTCCATAAAGCCAGGTGATTTTGTAAGGATGCAATATTTGTTACCGGTACCATCTCCCCTGCCTCTTCCATGGATTTATACCAGGCGAGCTGTGACTGTGTTTGGGCCCATGCCTGCGCAGGAGAATGCCATCCCTTTACTACACTGCCCGGGCCAGTAAACCTTGCTATCTGAGTGGCTACTACCAGTCCAATATTTCCGCTGCGCAAAGCCGGCAAGGATACAAGACCTTTGCCACGATCAGGCTTATCTGTTTGATCTTTTTCTCTTTCTCTTATTTCAATTACATCTTTCCGCAGATCGCGGTTCCATTCCATCGCATTCATGGCAAGATCAAGATGACCATCTATGATGAACATGATGCAAGTTTAGATTCGTGAAGTATTAGCCTTTGGATGCGGGCTTCGGGGCATAATGGCCATAAAGAAACTTGTTTTATGTAGTTTTTTGCCTGTAGCTCACAGCTCATAGCTTTCTTTGCTAGATGTTTATTTTCCTGTCCCTCGCAATTGTTTTCCATTCGCCGGACGTTTTACCATTTTCTATCGTTATAGCCCTTTCATATAAGGCCACTGTAGGGCAAATATGAATGGGTAATCCATATAATACATCACCTGTTTTATATCCATGTCCTTCCCCGGCTTCCAGTACCAGGTGTTCTTCACTCTGGCTGATGGCCTGGAGTTGTGGCGCATTCAAAAAATATACCCGTCTTCCAATTTCATTTTCTGCCGCAACAGATTTATGGCCGAGATCAGTAGTTATTCTTGCAGTAGTTGGCAAAGAGATAACGCGGCTAATCACCAGCGCAGCAGTAAGAAAATTTTGTTCCGGACAAAGATCGGCATATCCCTTATCCCAGTAAACAAATGTACCGGGACTGCATTCAATTTCACTTCTTTTGCAATGAACAGAAAATGTTGGCGACCCTCCCATTATAATAACCGGTTTTGGAAAACCACGGACGGTTAAATCCTTCTGCAAAATGGCAACAACAGAAAAAGCTTCATCACAGCGCCGGGAGCGTACAGCAAAATCAACATCACGTATGTGACCGTCATACGCGTGCAACCCCACCGGCTGTATACCTTCCAGTTCGCTGCAAAATATATACAATTCAATTACTTCATTGCCTGGCGCAATACCTGTGCGGTCCATGCCCACATTTAAATCAATATAAAGCGGCACTTTTAAACCACCCAGGCTAAATGCGGCAGCCATTTCCTGTGCGGCAAGCCTGTTATCTGTAAGGCAGGAATATTTAGTTGCCGGGTATTTCTTTATAACGTTAACAAGCCGTTGCAGTTTGGGGCCATTTGGCTGATAAGCCAGTAATACATCAGCAGCATTGCACATGCCCAATACTTCCGCCTCTGCTATCGTAGCACATTTAAATTTTTGAATACCTGCCGCTATCATTAGTTGAACCGTTTCCCGGCACTTGCTGGTTTTAATATGTGGCCGCAAACGCTGCACATCATCTACCATATTTACCGCAGTGCTGATATTGGCTTTCACCCTGTCCGGGTAAACCACCAGTGCGGGCGAATCCAATTCACTGATATTATCTATTTCATACCAGTTTGCATTTGATTGACTCATTGAAAATTTATTTTCTAATTTACACCTTAACATTTTTATGGAACACAATGCGCAATAGAATTTCTACAGTACAGGAGTGCGACGCAAGAGCGCTTAATAATATTCAATAGTTGGGCTCCAAAATAAATTCACTTACCAGGGAGGCGCAATTAATTAATATCAATCTTAATTTTTGATTGCTGTTTTATCAATCGTGCAACTCAAACAACGCTTCCACTTCTATGGCTACATTACCCGGCAGAGAACCCATACCTACCGCACTGCGAACGCCTATGCCATTTTCTTCTCCCAGTAACTTTACAAAAAGTCCGCTGCAACCATTCACAATCAGCGCATGCTTTTCATAATCGGGACTGCAATTAACCCAGCCCAGTATTTTTATCACCCTTTTTAATTTATCAAAACTGCCAAGGTGATTTTTAACAGATGCCAATATAGACAATGCACACTGCTGGGCTGCCGCTTTTCCCTCTTCCTCACTCAGGTTAATACCTATTTTTCCTGTAATAAAATGGCCATCGGCACCAACAGATACATGCCCTGAAACAAAAAGAAATTTATCAACCGTAAGGCAACGTTTATAAATTCCTTTGGATGGATGTAATTGGGGAAATTGCAATCCCATTTCAGCCAGCTTTTGTTCAATATTATTTGTATCCATAAAAAATTATTTTACAAAAACGTTTAAAAGTAATACCCCGGCTAACCCAAAAACAGCCACTATTGTCTCCATCAGCGACCATGAACGGATGGTATCTTTCATTGACAAATTAAAATATTCTTTGAACAACCAGAACCCGGCGTCATTAACATGAGAGAACATCAAACTACCTGCACCAATAGATAATACCATCAGGCTGGGGTGTACATGCGTGGCAGCCATCATTGGTGCAATGATACCCGCAGCCGTTAAACCCGCTACAGTAGCAGAGCCCAGGCATACACGTATGATTGCTGCAATTAACCAACCCAGTATAAGCGGGTTAATGGAGAGTGTTTGCAGACTGGCAGCAATAGTAGTACTGACCCCACTGTCTGTAAACACTTGTTTCAAAGCGCCTGCACCGGCTACAATCAACAAAATTACCGCGATATCTTTAACCGCATCGCCGTAAAAATTCATAATTATTTTCATGCGTTTACCCATGGCAATACCCAGTGTGTAAGTGGCCAGCAATAATGAAATCAGCATTACAATGGCAGGATCGCCAATTAAAGTTATTAATTTCTGAACAGCAGGATTCTGAATGTTCATTACCGGGATAATGGTTGACAGTGCCAGCAACAAAACGGGTAATAAAGAAGAAAGAAAACTATTGGCTGTTCCCGGCAGTTCATTGTCCGGAATGGTCTTTTGTTCAAAAGTTTTTAATGGAACTGACTTAATTTTTTTACAGGTTTGCGCAAACAAAGGGCCTGCAATTATAACAGTAGGAATAGCAATGGCCATTCCATAAATAAGCGTTGTTCCCAGGTTAGCATGAAACTGTGCCACAAGTGCAGCAGGAGAAGGATGCGGCGGCAAAAAGCCATGTGTTACTGATAAAGCAGCCAGCATTGAAAGTCCCAGGAAAACTGCGGGTAGTTTTGTCTGGTAAACAACTGAGAATACAAGTGGTACCATCAGTACAAAACCAACATTATAAAACAAAGGAATACCAACAATAAAACCCGTTACCATCAGCGCCCAATGAATATATTTTTTTCCAAAAATATTCATCATTACTGCAGAGATCTTTTGTGCGGCGCCGCTTTCTGCTACTAATTTACCCAGCATGGCGCCCAGGCAAATAATAATTACCAGCTCACCCAGCATATCGCCAATTCCTTTTTTTACAGATTTGGTTAATGAGTCCAGCGGAATGCCCAGTAACCAGCCTGCCAGCAGCGATACAATTAAAAAGGCAAGAAATGCATTGAACTTGGCCCATGTTATCAATAGTATCAGCAAAAGTATACAGCAAACAACAATCAGGATGGTCATGGCAAAAAAGTTATAGTTGTAAAGTGGGGGACAAGGCTTATGCTGTAAGATAAAGTAAACAGATCAAAAAAGTACTGGCCGCAGATCTTTTACCACGGAGGACAGGAGGTTTTTCACGGAGGTGCAGGAGGAGGCAATTTCTTTTACACTCTCCTTTTTTTCTCTGTGAATGACCTCTTTTACCCCTGTGGCAAAAAACAAAGCAAACGGACAGCCTGCACCTTATATCTTTCGCGCTTCGCCTTCTGCCTTCTCTTCTTCTTTATCTCTCACTACTACTAACTGATCGATGTCTACCGTTATGGGCAGCATACCCAATTTTATAATTGCTTTTTTGCCCCTTATTTCAATTACCTCTCCTACCTGGTGGTTTTTTTTCATCAGCACTTTGATGCCAACTTTTATATCGCCGCCTACTTCATCGTATTTTAAATTAATCTTTTTCTTTACTTTTTCAGCAGCCTGTTTTTGATTCTGATTAAAAAGCAGCGAATGCATTTGTTTCATCAATTCCTTTTTATCATCATTGCCTCCGGCCTTGCGCCAGTCCAGCACCACCTGCTTTAATTTGCGTTCCATATCTTTCAGGTAAACTATCCGGCTTTCGTTTACCTGGTTCTGGTATTTTAATAATTCTACCTGCTGGTTATGTTTTTCTTTATCAAGCAAATGCTCCATTTCTTTTTTTAACCGCTCATTTTCTTTCATCATTTTTTGCAGCTCTTTTTTCTCTTTGTCAATTGTCTGCAAATCCTGCTCGGTACGGTTTAATAATTTATCCAGCTTAAAATGATCTTCGTCTACCAGGTGACGTGCACGTTCAATCAGTTTTTTATCAAGGCCAATCCGTTCCGCAATAGAAAATGTATAAGAACTACCCGGTTTACCAACCAGTAATTTAAATAACGGCAATAAACTTTTTTCATCAAAGGCCATGGCACCATTTATAATACCAGGTGTTTTATTGGCCATTATTTTTAAATTCAGATAATGGGTAGTAACAATACCCATAGAATGCTTTTTACAAAGTTCTTCCAGTATTACTTCCGCAAAAGCACCACCCAGGTTGGGATCGCTGCCGCTACCCAGCTCATCTATAAAAAAAAGCGTTTTGCCATTGGCGTTCTCCATGAAATATTTCATGTTCTTCAAATGAGAACTATAGGTGCTTAAATCAAATTCCAGGCTTTGAGTATCGCCAATATGGATCATGATCTGTTTAAAAATACCCATTTGCGAAGTTGGATGCACCGGCACCAGGAGGCCGCTTTGCAGCATCAGTTGTAAAAGGCCAACAGTTTTAAGTGTAACCGTTTTACCACCGGCGTTGGGGCCAGACACGACCAATATCCTGTTGCGTTCATCCAGGTTTATATTTGTTGGGATGGTGGTCTTTTTATCCCGCTGATTGTATAAATATAACAATGGATGATATGCCTGTATCAAATACACATGAGCTTTATCAACCAGTTGCGGGTAACTACCGTTTATATCAATGGCTAGTTTTGCCTTGGCATAAATAAAATCATATTCGCCCAAAACATCGCTGTAAATTTTTAGCAGGGATGCATACACGGAAAGTTTCGCGGTAAGTTCCCGCAGGATACGGTAGACTTCTTTTTTTTCTTCATTCTCTAATGAGAAAACGTCGTTGTTTAATTCAATGGTTTCTTCCGGTTCAATAAAAGCAGTTCTGCGGGTATCACTTTCCCCGTGCAAAATGCCTTTTACCTGGCGTTTTTGCTCTGCATACAAAGCCACTACTCTCCTTCCGTTCAAAAAGGATTCTTCAATGTCTGCTACATAGCCGGCTTTATTTAGTTTGCTGAGAATCCTGTCAAACAGTTTACGCAATTCGTTGCGCTTACGGTATAATCCCATGCGTATGCCCGCCAATGCTTCACTCGCACTGTCTTTTACCTGACCATTCTCATCCAGCACATCATCAATAAGGCCTATAATAGCTTTTTCATAATAGGTATGTTCAATTACGCGGCCCAATGCCGGATAAGCAATCCGTTTCTCATTATCGAACCAGCGAAAAATATGCTGAAGGTTATCGGCCAGTTTGCGGATGCCCATAAAATCTTCACCGCTTAATAAAGCGCCAGGGATACCCAGCAACTTTAATTCTTTTGAGAGATTTAAAACATAATCGTTGGGAAAGTACTGCCCGGTTTGCAATAGCAATTTAAACTCGTGGCTTTGCTGCAGTTCCAGTTCTATGTATTCTTTTCGGGTATGGATGCGCATAACAGCCGCTTTGGATTTGGCATATTCAGTTTTGCAATACGCTGCCACCAAAACTTTAATTTTTTCAAACTCCAGTTGCACCAATGCTGATTCCGGGAAAAATTTAATCATATCTAACCTGCCCCTGTTTTTTTATTTTTTGTAACGGGCAAAGGTACAGGGATTGGGCTTTTGTTGCGACGCACTCTTTTACTGTTTTTCCAGTATTGTAAACTGCTCCTGGTTAAGTTATATTAAAAGAACAAGACAATATTTGTAATGATAACTATATGAATTTTTTTAACTTCAATTATGAGCTCAATAAGACAAATTAATATTAAAATTGACAAATTAACCAAATCTATAGAAAATGCTGTGACAGGCGACAGTTTTAAGACCCAAATACATCCTGTATCACAAAAAGATCTAAAACAATTAAGAAAAACCGATTGGCTTTTTGATTGGGAAGGAGAAGCAAAAGATAAAAACAAATTGATCTTTAAACTTACAATAGTTGGCAATCCAGATACTCTTCAGGGGCTTATAAGCCTGCAAGACAGAAAAGACCACATTTTTATGCACCTGATTGAAAGTAATAAATTTAATCGTGGTCCGAAAAAAGTCTATATGGGCGTGCCAGCCAATCTTGTAGCATATGCCTGTAAATTATCCTGGAAATATGAGTATGCCGGATATGTCTCTTTTGAAAGTAAGACAAAACTTATAAACCACTACCGGCTAACATTAGGAGCCAGCCTGTTGTTTGGCAATTTCATGGCAATTGATACAAAAGCAGCAAACAAACTTATTGACCAGTATTTCCCAAAAAATCAGTAACTTTAAGGTATGTTGAAAGAAGCAAAAAATATAGATTTTTCCACTACTGGAAAGCAACCTTCTGATCAGGACTTTTTGCGCATCAGTGAATGGATTCGTAAAAATAAAGAAAAGGAGTATAATAAGAAACCGGCTGTAAGGCAAAAACTCCGCACTCAAAATTCCACTTTCCGTAAGAAAAATACAGCATAACACTTGTTAACTGGCTGAAATCATATTAGATGATATAAATCGGCCGAAAAGTTCATACCAACCACGTACATGCAGCTGCTGCTAAACCATTAATTTTTCCCTACATTAGCCTACAGATTTTTCACTCATGTATAAACAAATTCTTCTGCTGATTTTCAGCTCCTTCATTCTTATTGTATCTTCAGCACAAAAGCCATCCCTCAAGAAATTAAAAAAAGAAATAACTGAAGTGTTTAACGGGCAAGCCGGTGTATTTGCACTTGCTTTTAAAGATCTGCAAACCGGCAAAACCCTGTTTATAAATGAGCACGAAATTTTTCATGCTGCCAGTACCATGAAAACACCCGTATTGATAGAAGCTTATAAACAGGCCGCTGAAAATAAACTGTCAATTACAGATTCTGTCACTATCATCAATAAATTTAAAAGTATTGCTGATACCAGTTATTTTACATTAAGCGCCACCGATGATAGTGAATTTGAATTGTATAAACATATTGGCGATAAAACAACGCTGTATGATTTGCTTTACAAAATGATTATCAGCAGCAGCAACCTGGCCACTAACATTGTAATTGCTAAATTGGGTGCCCCCAATGTTATGGCTACCATTCGTAGTTTAGGCGCCAATGACATACAGGTACTGCGCGGTGTGGAAGACGGAAAAGCATTTGAAAAAGGCCTGAACAATGTGGTAAGTGCTTATGATCTCGCACTGCTTTTTGAAAAAATGGCCACTGGTAAAACAGTGAGTCCGGATGCATCGCAGGCAATGATAAAAATTTTACTGGACCAAAAATTCAATGACATTATTCCTGCAAAATTGCCGGCAGCTGTAAAAGTGGCGCATAAAACTGGCTGGATTACCGGTATTCACCATGATAGTGGGATTGTCTTTTTGCCCAATGGGAAAAAATATGTGCTGGTGCTGCTTTCTAAAAACCTTACCGATGACAAAGCTGGTATTGAAGCAATGGCGGCTGCTTCTGAGATGATGTATAAATATGTAAATGCAGTTGAATAAAAACCAATACACATTAACAGGATTAAAGTAAATAAGAACACCATCCGGACGTTTTGCATATTTACACCGTTCCATTAACAAAAGCTTATACTTATCATACAGGTGAATATTCAACTTTATCTACCGGTTTGTGTTATTTAAGTTTAGCTACCTGTTAGCATTTTCTTAAAACCAGCTGCTTGTTCACACAGCTAACAAAAACGATTGCCGGTATAACAATAATTTGCACGAAATTTGAAAAAATGGATCCGCTAAAAAGTCACTGTATGAAGCTATTGCTGGTAATAACAAATTCGCTGATAGGGTTGGTAGCTTTTGCTGCCTGTAATAGTAATTTAAATCCAAATAAGACAATGAGCAATTTAACCGATGCTGCTATTCCGGTAGACAATAAAGAAATGAATTTAAAAACAGATACCGCTACTTTTGGCACCGGTTGTTTCTGGTGCACAGAAGCAGTTTTCCAGGAGCTGGAAGGTGTGTTAAAAGTTACCAGTGGCTATAGTGGCGGCCATGTGGTTAACCCCACTTACGAACAGGTTTGTGAAAAAAACACGGGTCATGCAGAAGTAGTTCAAATTGTATATGATCCGGCAAAAATCAGCTTTGATGAATTGCTGGAAGTATTCTGGCAAACACATGATCCTACCACTTTAAACAAACAGGGCAACGATGTGGGTCCGCAGTACCGCAGCGTGGTGTTTTACCATACCGATGCGCAACACAAAAAAACAGAAAAATACAAAGCTGACCTCAATAAAAGCGGGGCCTTTAATAGCCCCATAGTCACCGCAGTAGAGCCTTTTAAAAATTTTTATTCGGCAGAAAAGTACCACCAGGACTACTATAACAACAATGGCTCCGCTCCGTATTGCTATTATGTCATTCGCCCCAAGCTGGAGAAATTTGAAAAAGTATTTAAAAGCAAGTTAAGGCATAAGTAATTTTACATACCCTCATCAAAAGCACTATCCATTTCAGGCCGGTGCTTTTTTTGTTGGAATCTATTCATCTAAAAAAGAGTCCCTAATGAATTGAACAAGCTTGTAACCTTTGGCCACTTACGCTTTTGTGGCCATATGGCAAAACGCTTTAAAAGCGGTAACATCCTTGCATTTGTCTTTAAAATTCCTTTATTTTCGTGTTTTATTATGAAAAGAATCGAACTGGAAATAGTGGCGTTATCGCATAGCATTACCCAAACGCACTCATACGCAGTGGTACTGGGAGAAATAAATGGCCTTAGGCGATTGCCTATAGTGATAGGAGGCTTTGAGGCACAGGCGATTGCAGTAGCCCTCGAGAAAATGCAACCAAGCAGGCCCCTTACGCATGATTTGATGAAAAACTTCATGCACGCTTTTGGCGTAGATCTTACCGAAATCATTATCAGCGACTTACAGGAAGGCATTTTTTATAGTAAACTGGTTTGTGTGAGTGAAAACGATACGGTGGAAATTGATTCCCGCACTTCTGATGCCCTAGCCCTGGCCGTTCGCTTTGGATGCCCTATTTATACCTACGAACATATTCTTGAAAGCGCCGGCATCTTAATGGAAGACACCGGCAAAAAGAAAAAAGGCGATGCACCCGCTAAACCTGTGAGCGAACATGCAGGCCAGGAAGACCTGAAAAGCCTGACCATTGAAGAACTGCACACACTGCTTACTGAAGTGCTTGAACATGAAGATTATCTCCGCGCCATTGTAATAAGAGATGAGATTAACAGCAGGAAATAATCTTTATTTTAAATTTTAGACGGCGACGCTGTAGCCAGGGACATTTAGCATTTAAAATTTAACATCCACAATAATTTGCTGGTATTCCCCAATTGTAAAGTAAACCTTGGACTGCAGGTCTTGCAAAAACGCAGTGATGGCTACCATGATATAGCAACTGTTTTTTACCCGGTGCCGCTAAAAGATGTGCTTGAGATTGTTCCCCCGGAAAATACGCAACAACTTACTATCAATAATTATGGCTTACCAGTAAATGGAGATACCGCTGACAATCTCTGTGTCAAAGCCTGGCATTTGCTAAAAAAAGATGCTCCGGATTTGCCCTTCGTGCAAATTCACTTATTGAAAAACATTCCTATGGGAGCCGGGTTGGGTGGTGGATCTGCGGACGGCGCCTTTATGCTGCAATTACTCAATAACAAATTTCACCTGGAACTCAAAGGGCAGCAACTGATTCAATACGCATTGCAATTGGGCAGCGATTGCCCTTTTTTTGTTGTTAATAAACCTTGTTATGCTACCGGCCGCGGAGAACTGATGGAAACTATTGACCTGGATCTTTCCGGCTACCAGTTAGTGATGGTTAACCCCGGTATACATGTAAATACGGGCTGGGCCTTTGAACGGCTGAACATAAGCGGCGCATTAACAAAAAACATGGTTGTAAAAGAAGTCATCATGCAACCAGTCAGCGAATGGAAGTATCAATTATTAAATGATTTTGAACAACCAGTATTTAAGGAATACCCTGAAATAAAATACATAAAAGAAAACCTGTACACACTTGGTGCAGAATATGCATCTATGAGCGGAAGCGGAAGTATTGTATTTGGTTTATTTAACAAAGACATAAATTTGACCAGCGGCTTGCCTGCCCATTACACGGTTATCCAGTTATAGACATTTTTCATTAAATTTGATGATAGAATATCAAATAAACCTTTTTTTATAAAAAGCAGTACCGTATGGGAATTTCGGGCATTGTAAGTGTTATTATAATAGCTGTCACCAGCTTTATATCTTACAAGGGTTTCAAAAGCAGCAATTTTTATGCAAGCCTTGAGTTTCAGGTAGAGAAAATATTGCTCTACCGGGATTATAAAAGACTGGTTACTTCAGCGTTTATACATGTTAGCTGGCAGCACCTGCTTTTTAATATGCTTTTTTTATTCTTTTTCAGTTTCCAGCTCGAAAGTTATTTTGGCCCTATAAAATTCCTGCTGTTGTATTTTGTAAGTCTTGCAGGAGGTAACCTGGTAGCTTTGTTAATCCACAGGAAAAATCCATCTTATGCTTCTGTTGGTTCCTCGGGTGCCATCAACGGTCTCGTCTTCGCATCAATAGCAGTATTTCCTGGTTTGCAAATTTTCTTTTTGCCCGGGTGGGTGTTTGGGCTGATTTTCATTTTATATTCAATTTATGGTGTCCGTTCAAGAAAAGACAATATTGGTCATGAATCTCATTTAGGCGCCGCTTTAATCGGCATGCTGGTGGCTATTGCCTTTAAACCATCTGCAATCGCTGAAAATACCATCCCCATTATTTTAATGCTCCTCCCTACCATTGCTTTTATGATAATTATTATAACCAGGCCACAATTATTGTTTGTAGACAATTACTGGTACACACATAGATATAATTACACAGTGGATGATCGTTACAATGCAAGAAAAAGAAACAGCGAGCAGGAAGTAGATCGCATTTTGGATAAAATAAACCAGCAGGGTATTAACAGCCTTTCACGCAGAGAGCGGGAGTCGCTGGAGGAGTACTCGAGAAAATAAAGTTTATTTTAAATAACCGCGGCACAATAACCACTTCACAGCATTCAAAATTTAAAACTTAAAATTCAAAATAATTCAGACGAGTTCTGCAAGCAAGCCCTTCAGGTCAAGCGCATTGGTGCCCATTAATAAATTACCTGCTGCATCTACCGGCCATTGTTCTTTGGGCTTATCCCAGTAAAGCTCTACGCCATTGCTATCAGGATCATCTAAATACAAAGCTTCAGATACACCGTGATCAGATGCGCCGCTTAACGGGTAGTTGGCTTCCATCAACCGCTTTAAAATAACAGCCAGATCTTTTCTTGTGGGATATAAAATAGCCGTATGAAATAATCCGGCTGCTTTAACTGGTGCCGGCGGTCCATTTTTACTGTACCAGGTATTTAATCCAATATGATGGTGATAGCCGCCTGCTGAAATAAATACCGCGCTGTCACC
>JBDSOC010000045.1:0-35474 GCA_039915085.1 Chitinophagaceae bacterium | reverse complement strand
CTAAATAATATTACAACCGGTCTTGCCGCTGATAAGCCAAAGTTGTTTTACAGCGAACCAAATTACCGTAGTTTTGAATTTGTATTTAAGTTACCAAATTTTGATTATGGTATTTAAATGCTTCCTTTCAAATTACCGGTATGAAAAGAAATATCAAAATAACATTATTCTGTATAATTTCTATTGTCTTTATCGGGTGCGACCAGGTTACAAAAGAACTGGCGAAGATGCACCTGAAAGATAAAGCGGTAATGTCTTTTTATCATGATACTTTCCGGCTGGACTATATAGAAAATACCGGTGCCTTCCTGAGTTTTGGAGCTGATTGGTCTGCTACTGCCAGTTTCTGGTTAATGAATGTGGTTCCCTTATTATTCCTGATGGGTCTTTTTATTTATGCGATAAGAAAAACCGCCACCCGTACATTAATAAATATCTTCCCTTTTTTATTGATATTTGCCGGCGGGTTGGGAAATATCATTGATCGTATTATGTATGACCGGCATGTTACCGATTTTATGAATATTGGTATAAATAATCTTAGAACCGGTATATTTAATTTTGCTGATTTATATGTAACCGCAGGTGTTATAATGTTGCTGGTAGTTCAGTGGAAAAATACACGCCAAAAAAGTGTTTTGGCTGAAAGTAACCAGGATAATCATTAATCCAGCAAAGCGACTATAAACTCCGAAAAAAGCGTGGAATTCAGTTTATCTGAAAAGCTTATTAATTCAATGCTTTCGCCGTTTTTCAGGTTAACGTTCACAAAATGCCTGATTTGCGAAAACCGGTTTGTTTCATTATCCGTTAATTTGACGGCCCGTATTTCTTCAAAATAACAGGTGGATTGTTGTGGAATAAAATATTTATGCACCAGCCTGCGAACAACGCTCCGGCTTTTAACAGACAGGTTTTTGTTCAGCAAATCAAACTCTATTATATTGATTGATTTGTAGTCAACCCAAAATATTACGTATGCAATAATTGTAAAAAGTAATATTGTTGGTGACAGATACAGATTCTCATTTATACCGGAAGTGAATTTTACAACAAGGAACGCAATAATTATATGAATAATTATAGTGACATTTACTAAATTATCACGGATAATAAGTTTTTTATTATTCAGTTCTATGTCAATACCCAGCCTTTTAAAATGATCTTTAAGAATCTGTACTATTTTATCTTTTGAATTTAGCATAAGCAAATAACCTGCTATTATAAAATTAGTATAAACAAGAATTAAGCCGAGTTCCTGCCTGCATTGATAATTCCAAACGAACAACGAATCACTATCTTTTCATAATTCTCCTTGATAGGATCATTGGTAATTTGCTGTTCTTCCATCAACCTCATTTTTGACATGGCATATTGCTGAATGGTTACCAGCGGCAAAACAATCCTTTCGCGCATTTGTATTGACAGTTGCTCTACCGGGTAGTCAGCCATCAGTTCATTATTGCCTGATAGCTGCAATACATACCGTTTGGTCAGCTCAAACTCACCATTAATTTTATTCCATATTTCTCCATATACCGGGTGATCTGACAAGTATTCTGTTAGCGGAAAGAAGTTTTTCTTCATAGCCATTTCACAGTTATCCATCAGCGTTTTAAAAAAAAGAGAATTTTTGTACAAAGCTTTTAATGCAGGAAACTTGCCCTGTTTCTCCAGCTCTTTTAACGCGCTGCCTACACCATAAAAACCAGTTACATTTTGCTTCAACTGGCTCCAGGCTCCCACAAAAGGAATTGCCCTTAAATCTTTCAGGTTAAGCCTGGTGCCACCTGATCTTTTCGCCGGCCTGCTGCCAATATTTGTTTCTGCGTAAAACCTTAACGGGCTTACATGGGCCAGGTAATCCATGAAATCCGGGCGATCTTTTAAATCAATGTACGATTTAAAACTTTCATCGGCCAGCGACTGTAAAAGCGCTTCCTCATTTGCTTCCAGTGTAATAGATCTTGTAGAAAATAATGCATTGGATATACCGGCATTGAGCAGTTGCTCAATGTTAAACTGCGCTGAATCAATAGTGCCAAAATTAGAACTCACTGTTTGTCCCTGTATGGTAAGCTGTATTTCTTTATTGGAAATATTTTTGCCCATACTCGCATAGAACTTATGTGTTTTACCACCACCGCGTGCAGGAGGGCCGCCGCGTCCGTCAAAAAATACAACGTCCACACCATAATCTTTAGAAATACTTGTCAATTGTTCCTTGGCTTTATAGATGCCCCAGTTGGCCATAAAATAACCACCGTCTTTGGTGCCATCAGAAAAGCCCACCATGATGGTCTGCATATTGTTTCTTCTTTTCAGATGCGCCTTATAATCTTTATTTTCATAAAGGATACGCATAATTTCTGATGCGGCCTGCAAATCATCAATGGTTTCAAACAGCGGTACAATATCAACTGTAAGTGATTCTTTTTTCCAGCCATTTAGAAGAAACATGCCAAACACTTCAATTACATTCAGGGCACTGTTGCACTGGCTTATGATATAACGGCTGCAGCCATCCTGCCCGTTGTATTCCTGTATTTCTTTAACAGCACCTGTACTTTTCAGCGTGTCACACATAATGGCGTCCTGTACTATTTGCGGATCAACCTGCTTTGTTATTGCCAGCAGGGCATTTATTTTTTCCGTATTATTTAATGAACTGTAGTCAGAAGGTAATGCATCTGAGTTGCTGGCAACAGCGTTTAATAATTTTGTATGTACCGTACTCTCCTGCCTGATATCAAGCGATGCAAAATACAATCCAAACACACTGACTTTACTTATCAGGTTATCCAGCAATTCAAGAAAAAGGCTGTTGTGCTGGTAAATTAATACTTCCCTGATTTTATTAAGCGGATTAACAATATCTTCTTTTTTTAATTCTGTACGGTGCCCGGGTATAAAAATATTATTGTACAATGTTTTTTCAAGATCAGCCAGTATGGTTTCAACACCTTTAAAAGTGAGCCTGCGTTTTAACCTGCGCACATCCAGGTAATAACACCTGATAATACTCACACGCAAAGCATCTGCTACCTGCAATGTGATTTCTGTAGTTACATTGGGATTGCCGTCCCTGTCGCCGCCAGGCCAGAAACCCATGGTGATAATTGGATTGTCTGCTGGAATTGCCTGCGGGAATTGATTTTTTAAAAAATTGATGATACGGCCGGAAGCTGCATAAAACACATTTTCCAGGTACCAGATCAAACTCACTGCTTCATCAAAAGGAGTTGGTTTAATATGTTTGAAAAACGGTGTTTTGCCGAGTTGCTGCAACAGCAAATGTACCTGCGATGCATTATTATCAGATAAAGATCTTGAAAGATCGTTAATTATACCCAGTACAGAGCCCGGATAAAATTGAGTAGGGTGTGCCGTTAATACCAGCCTTATAGCAAAATGTTTCAATTTTTCTGTAAGCTGATCCTGGCTGCCGGTTTGTAAAATTTCAGACTCCAGGTGTTTTAGTGAGCCTGCGCCGTTTACATCATTTATCTCTTTAAATGAAGCGTCTTCCAGCGCATCAAACAAAACCACCTGGCGCTCCGTGTACTGCACAAAACGAAACATCAGATCAAGCCGCTCCCGTTCATTTAACTGGGCGGTATGTTTGGCAAAAAATTCATCCAGTATTGCTACGGGGCTTTGCTTTTTTTTGAAGCCATCTTCACAATCTGACAATAGCAACGATAATAAAATGCCTGTCTTTTCAATACGGTGGAAAGGCAACGATGTAAAAAGACTGTTATAAAGTTGAAATTTTATTCCAACATAATTCTTGAATTGCTGCAGCCCGCGGGATGACTGGTGGTCCATTGATAATGAAATTTTTAAAAATGTTAAACATATTATGGCAATCAGCAATCGTGGAATGAAGCTAAGAGAAAAAGCCAAGAGAACAAAAAGAGAAAAAGCCAGGAGAACAAAAGTGTGAAGGCGCAATCTTATATAAACGCTGGTTTTGAAAAACTGAACGAACAAAGGCTCTTTTAATCCCTTTTTTTCTTTTTTGCGCTGAGCTTCTAAAACTAACGATTGTTATATCATTGACTGGTATTACCTTCGGCATCTTAAAAAAAGTGGTACAAGCAACTGATCATATTACTTTCGCTTTCAATTCAATAGCAGCAACACCTGCTATAGCTTCCATTATTACCACTACAACAACCCGTTAAGGGTTGTATATTTCCATATAAACCATTGGGCTTTGGCTGATTGAATACAGGATAACTGTACCCGGTCTTAAAAATTAATAATACTCATCAACAAAAATATATGCAGGTCTTAAAATTTGGTGGCACTTCAGTAGGGAATGCAGAAAACATTAATAAGGTAGTGGCCATTGTGGAACAGGCCATAAAAAAAGATACAACTGTCGTAGTAGTTTCTGCACTGGGCGGCATTACCGATACACTTATCAGCGCTGCTACCACTGCGGCAGAAGGCAATGAAAATTATAAAGAAATATTGTTGCAAATTGAACAACGTCACCTGGAAGTAGTAAAGGCGCTGATACCGGTTACGCAGCAAAGCAGTGTATTAAGCATGGTAAAAAAATACTGCAATGAAATAGAGGATATCTGTAACGGTATTTTTTTGCTGCACGAATTATCTGCACGTACGAAAGACAGGATGGTTGGTTACGGAGAATTGATCTCCTCACAAATTATTGCCGCACGTTTTAAAAGCGGCAATGCAGCATGTAGCTGGAAAGATGCAAGGGAACTGATAGTTACCAATGCCGATTATGGCAATGCGCCAGTTGATTTTACAGCCACCAATCAAAAAATTGAATTGTATTTTTCTGGTGCAAAACCAGCTTTATTCATTGTGCCGGGTTTTATAGCCGCCAGTCCGGAAGGGGTTACTACTACGCTTGGCCGCGGTGGTTCTGATTATACAGCTGCAATTATTGCTGCTGCAGTTAAAGCAACTACATTGGAAATCTGGACGGATGTAAGTGGCATGATGACGGCCGATCCAAGATTAGTAGCTACTGCAAAGGTAATTGCGCATATATCTTACCAGGAAGCCATGGAGCTCTCTCATTTTGGCGCGAAGGTGATTTATCCCCCCACTATACAACCGGTAATGAATAAAAGTATCCCGGTTTGGGTAAAAAATACATTTGCTCCTGAAGATTACGGAACTGTTATAGAAAATGCCTCTGTAAAAAATGGCAATAGTATCCGTGGTATTTCAAGCATTAATAAGATGGCATTGCTAAGTCTTGAAGGAAGCGGCATGGTGGGTATACCCGGTTTTTCCAAAAGACTATTTGAGGCGCTTGCCAATGCTTCTATCAACGTCATTCTTATTACACAGGGCTCATCAGAACATTCTATTTGCGTGGGTATAGATGATGTACATACGGCAAAGGCAAAACTTGTAATTGATAACGCTTTTGCCTATGAAATTGAAACTGGTAAAGTGGAACCATTGGTAGTTGAAAAAGAATTATCAATTATAGCACTGGTGGGTGATAACATGAAAAGCCACCCCGGTACCAGTGGTAAAATGTTTGGTGCATTGGGAAGAAACGGCGTAAATGTAAGGGCTATTGCGCAGGGTTCATCAGAAAGAAATATTTCGGCGGTAATTGCTACCGGTGATGTAAAAAAAGCCATCAATATACTGCACGAAGAATTTTTTGAAACTACTTATAAACAGGTCAATCTTTTTATAACCGGCGTAGGAAATGTAGGCAGCAAACTGATGGCACAATTGCAGCAACAGCAAAATTACCTGCAGCATCACCTGCGTTTACAGGTAAGGGTGATTGGTATTGCCAATAGTAAAAAAATGTTGTTTAACGATGATGGTGTTGATCTGAAAAAATGGAAGGATATATTAAAAGATGGTGAGAAAATGCAACTGCAGAAATTTATCAGTACCATACAATCAAAAAATCTGCGCAATTCTGTTTTTGTTGATGTAACGGCTAATGATGAAGTTGCGATGAGCTATGATCAATTATTACAACTAAGCATTTCTGTGGTAGCCTGTAATAAGGTCGCATGCTCCTCTCCTTTTGAATATTATAAAAAATTAAAAGATCTTGCACGCGAGCACAATTGTCTTTTTCTTTTTGAGACGAATGTTGGTGCCGGGCTGCCCGTAATAGGTACATTAAATGACCTGATGCGCAGTGGTGATAAGATCAATAAAATTGAGGCAGTGCTCAGCGGTACACTTAATTTTGTTTTTAATAATTACAATGGCACAACAAAATTTGCTGATGTAGTAAAGCAGGCACAGGACGAAGGTTACACAGAACCTGATCCGCGTCTTGATTTAAGTGGTACCGATGTAATGCGAAAAATAATGATACTTGCCAGGGAAACCGGCGAACATCTTGAAATGGAACAAATCAGCAATAACTCTTTTATGCCCGCTTCGTGCATGACGGGTTCGGTAGCTGATTTTTATGCAGCCATGGCAAAAGAAGAAGATCATTTCAAAAAAATATATAATGAAGCTGCGCGTGCCGGAAAGAAATTAAAATTTGTGGCATCATACGATCCATCAGGTGTTGGCGGTGCCGGCAATAAAGCTGGAGTAGGTTTGCAGCATATAGATCCGCAAAGCGATTTTTATCACCTGTATGGAAAAGACAATGTAGTACTATTTTATACAGAACGTTACCCTGAGCAGCCATTGGTAGTAAAAGGTGCCGGCGCTGGTGCGGAAGTAACGGCTTCCGGTGTATTTGCAGATATCATAAGAGCAGCAAAAATGTAAATGAATCATACAAAATGAGGAGTGTAAAAATTATAGCCCCGGCAACAGTAGCCAATTTAGTATGTGGCTTTGATGTATTGGGCATGGCATTGAATGATCCGCAGGACATTATGGAGCTGAGCCTGAGTGATGAACCCGGTATAAGGATTAAACATATTGATGAATATGATTTACCAACTGAACCATCGCAAAATGTAGCCGGGGCGGGGTTAATTGCCTTGATGCAGGAATATGAGGATAAGAAAATTGGTTTTGATCTTATAGTCAACAAATGTATAAAACCGGGCAGCGGACTTGGATCCAGCGCAGCCAGTTCTGCCGGTGCCGTAGTAGCAGCCAATCATTTATTAAATGGATTTTTTTCTAAAGAAGACCTGGTACGCTTTGCCATGAATGGTGAAAAACTGGCAAGTGGTGTAAAGCATGCAGACAATATCGCTCCTTGTATTTATGGTGGCGTTACGCTGATACGTTCTATTTTTCCATTGGATATTATACAGCTTAGCGCACCGGCAATGTATGTAACAGTAGTGCATCCGCAGATTGAAGTAAAAACATCTGATGCCCGCCAGATATTACGCAAAGAAGTATTGCTGAAAGATGCCATTAAGCAATGGGGAAATATTGCCGGGCTGGTGGCAGGTTTTATGAAAAATGATTATGCGCTTATCAGCCGCTCTCTGGAAGATGTAATTATAGAGCCGGTACGAAGTATTTTAATTCCCGGTTTTGATGAAGTAAAAAAGAAAAGTAAAGAGGCAGGTGCATTGGGTGGCGGTATTTCAGGCTCCGGGCCTTCTATTTTTATGCTGAGTAAAGAAGAACCGATAGCGAAAGAAATAGAAAAAGTAATGACAGGTGTATTTGAAAAAGTGGGTATTGATTTTAAAACCTATGTAACCACGCTGAATTATGAAGGCGTAAAAATAGTAGAATAGATGTGATGAATGTGCAAATGCAGAATCCAGTGGGCACTGCAAATAAGGCCGGTGTGCAAAGAAAGTTTCAATAAGACAAACAAATATTATTTTATAACAAGTTCATGAAGGTGAACTTTAAATTTCCCCTTTAGGGGATTAAGGGATATGAATTATTACAGTCTCAATAAACAATCTCCCATTGTTAATTTTAAAGATGCCACCATCAACGGACAGGCACCCGATAAAGGTTTGTATTTCCCTGAATACATCCCGCAGGTAAAAAAAGATTTGGTTGATAATATAGAAAAATACAGCAATGAAGAAATAGCTTTTAATGTTATCAGTCCCTATGTAGGTGAAGTGATACCGCAACAGGATCTGCAGCGTATCGTAGCGGAGACAGTTAATTTTACCATACCATTGGTACCGGTAAATGAAGACATTACTGCGCTTGAATTGTTTCATGGGCCTACGCTGGCGTTTAAAGATATCGGTGCCAGGTTTATGAGTCGCTGCCTTGGTTATTTTGTAAAAGGTAATAATAAAAAAGTAACGGTGCTGGTGGCTACGTCTGGTGATACCGGTGGTGCAGTAGCCAATGGCTTTTATAATGTAGAAGGTGTGGATGTGGTTATTTTATACCCTTCAGGTAAAGTAAGTTCTGTACAGGAAAAACAACTGACAACATTAGGTAAAAATATCCGGGCAATAGAAGTCAACGGTACATTTGATGATTGCCAGCAAATGGTAAAACAGGCGTTTACAGATACTGTCATCAATAAAAAATTATTTCTTACTTCTGCCAATTCAATCAATGTGGCACGCTGGTTACCGCAGCAGTTCTATTATTTTTTTGCATGGAAGCAATGGGCCGATAAAAACAATCCTCCTGTTATTTCTGTACCCAGCGGTAATTTTGGGAACATATGTGCGGGTATACTCGCACATATCAGCGGCTTACCGGTAAAACATTTTATTGCAGCCTGCAACGCCAATAATACAGTGCCTGAATTCCTGGAAACATCCAATTATCAGATTAAAAAATCGGTTGCTACTATTTCCAATGCAATGGATGTAGGCAACCCCAGCAATTTTGTTCGTATACTGGAATTGTTTCATCAGCAATTGGGAGATCTTAAAAAAGTATTGAGCAGTTACAGTATCAGCGATGACGAAACAAGAGCAGCATTGAAAGAAGTTTACAACCAGCAGCATTACTTAATGGACCCGCATGGATCGGTCGGTTATATTGCATTGAAAGATTATTTATCACTTCATCCTGGCAGTAAAGGAATATTTTTAGAAACTGCCCACCCGGTTAAATTTTATGATGTGGTGGAACCTGTTATTAATGCATCGGTTCCCATACCGGATGTATTGAGCGAAGTATTGAAGAATAAAAAAGTGGCAGTGAAAATGGATGCGGATTATGAGCAGTTGAAGGCGTATTTGATGGCCTGATAAATTGTAAGTGACAAGATGCATTTTCTTTCACCACGCCGGTGATTTGCTACTTAACACTTGTCAATTACCACGCAGGCCTACACCGGATCAATATCAGGCACCACCTGCACACTCCTGAATCTTTTATCTGCGTGCATCATTGCAGTAGAAGTATATATCAATTGTTTGACCTGTTGAATAGTAGTACTGTCTTTCGGAAGTTTCAGCATCAGTTCCATTAAAAATAAATTGCGGACTTTATTAACTACCGGTTGCGCGGGACCGATCATATAATTTTCTACATAGGGTTTCATCTGCGCAGCAAAAAACAGCGAGGCTCCATTTACCACGTCTGCATCTTTATGCCTGAACAAAATATTTATGATGCGTGAAAATGGTGGATAGAAAAATTGCCTGCGTCCCTCAATTTCTTCCAGGTAAAAACTGGCATAATCATGTTGTTGTACTTTTAATAATACGGGATGATTGGGATTGCGTACCTGTACCAGCACCTTACCCTGTGTATCTTTTCTTCCAGCCCTGCCACTCACCTGCTCCATTAACTGGAACCCTCTTTCATTCACCCTGAAATCTGTGAAGCCCAAAATAGCATCCGCATCAAGAATACCTACCAGCTCAACATTTTCAAAGTCAAGTCCTTTTACCACCATTTGTGTACCCACTAAAATATCAATACGACCCTGTTCAAATATTTGTATCAGTGCATCATGACCATGTTTACCTTTTATGCTGTCAGCATCCATACGGGCAATTTTAGCCTGCGGAAATTGTTCCTGTAAAGTTTCTTCTATTTTTTCTGTTCCAAAATTTTGTTGCGCAAACAAATGATTGCCGCATGCTTCGCAGGTATGTACCAGCGGGTATACTGTGCCACAGTAATGGCAGAGTAATTTGCCTTTTGTTTTATGATAGCTCAGCGATACATCACATTGCCTGCAATGAGGTATCCATCCACAGGTCTGGCAAACCTGGTATGGGGAGTAACCCCTCCTGTTCTGAAACAGGATAACCTGCTTGCTATGTTGCAGACTGAGTGTGATGGCTTCCTGCAGCGCCGGGGAAATAATTACCTTGCTTTTGTCCGGCATTTTTATTTGCCGCGTGTCAATCATTTCAATAACCGGCATGGGTACATTGCCAAAACGTTCATTCAATTTTACCAATACATATTTGCCACTGGCCGCATTATAATAACTTTCTATGGAAGGTGTAGCGCTGCCCAATAAAACTTTTGCAGCAAATAAAGAGGCAAAATATACAGCGGCATCCCGTGCATGGTAACGCGGAGCGGGGTCCTGTTGTTTATACGATGTATCATGTTCTTCATCGCAGATAACCAGTCCTAAATTATTAAAAGGAAGAAAGAGCGAAGACCTGGCGCCCAAAACTATCCTGGCTTCACCGCTTTTTACTTTATTCCATATTTCTACGCGTTCATTCTGGCTGAATTTTGAATGATAGATCAGAACGTACCCGCCAAAATGCTTTTGTAATCTTCGTATTACCTGTGCCGTTAGTGTTATCTCGGGCAACATATACAGTACCTGCCTGCCCTGTTGCAGCACTTCTTCCATCAGCTTCATGTACACCTGCGTTTTGCCACTGGATGTAACGCCGTGCAGCAGACACACATTTTTCTGCTCAAACCCGCTGCGGACCTGCTGCAGGGCTGTTTCCTGCGCAATACTTAATACAAAATCAATATTGATGTTTTTGGGCAGCTGTTTCAACCTGTCAACAGATCGCTTTTCCACGATCAATACATTTTTATCTGTCAACCCTTTCAATTGTGCGGCAGATGCGCCGGACTTTTTAAGAAGTTCAGTTTGCGTTACTTCCCCGTCTGTTTTTGAAATGTGCAGGAAGGCCAGCAATAATTCCATTTGCTTTGGTGCGCGGCCCCAGTTGTTCAGCAGTTCACTTAACTGTTCATCGGTATTGTATTGCGGGTTCAGCAATACATAGGTTTCTCTTTTTTCTTTGTAGTTATTTTTTAATTCTTCCCATACAAAACAGATACGCTTGTCGATTAACCTTTTAATAACCGGGTAAACATGATTTGCATCCAGCACCTGCTGCACCTCGGTTAGCTTGAGTTCTTTTTTTATCAGCAGTGCTTCGGCTACAAGAAATTCTTCATTGTCCAGTCCGCTGAAATCATCGCCGGCTTCTTCGTTATACAATAAAATGGTTTCACTGCTAAGTTTGAAATGAGTAGGCAGGGCTGCCTGCATCACCTCTCCTTCGCTGCATAAATAATAATTGGCTATCCATTGCCAAAGGCTTTGCTGTTGTGGAAAAATAATGGGCTCTGCATCCAGCAGGTTTAAAATTTCTTTGGGCTCAAATGCGGCAGGTGCATCTGTATGCAGCCGTTTTATAAGGCCGGCGTATTTTTTATTTTTTAGCACCACTTCTACCCTGCAGCCCGGTTTTACCTGGTCTTGTAAATGTTCCGGTACTGCCCATGTATAGTTACGTGGTAATGCCAACGGAATAATTACTTCCGCAAATAGCTTGCTTTTTACTTTAAATAATTCGTTCGTATTGATTGATTCTTCTTCCAAGTGTAAATGCTAAGAAATTCTGATTGCGGTGCCAATATAGCAAGGCCAAAATTACTGGATTTTAAAGCGCTATTTTGAAGATTGTGATTCATTATAGCCTCCCGCTTTTTTTCACCACATTGAAAAAGAAGGTTTTCAGTTTTTTATTGTATTAATTTTTTTGCCACAGAGGATAAGGAGGTTTTTTCACAGAGGAACAGGTGGAATACCTGTTTTCTTTGATAATAAATATTTATATACTGTAACCAGTACTTTTTTTCAACGCTGTTTCCATTCTCTCATATACTTCCGATTTCAGTGCAGGCAGATCATCAATGGTTAACCCTTCTACAGGTATTTTTCCTAAAAAAATGGCCCTGCATTTGCCGGGCGTAAAAGACAGCACACTGCTGTAATGCAAACGTTTCACTGTATCCGGAAAAATAACCGGGAACAAAGGTGTTTGCGATTCTATGGCAATACGAAATGCACCATCATAAAATTCTTTTAATGGCTGCCCGGTTTCATTGAAAGTGCCTTCCGGGAAAATAAAAACAGATATGCCTTTTTTTAATACGGACTTTAACTGCAACACGCTTTTCTTCCGGGCTTCCGGGCTGCTCCGGTCTACCATAATAGCGCCATAGCGGTATAAAAAACCAAATACAGGTACCTTAGCTATTTCGGCTTTGCCCAGTGCACGTGCGGGCTGCCTGATGGTTTTTACTATCATCGGTATATCCATATAAGAAATATGGTTGGCAACAAAAATGTATTGCTCATTTTTTTGCGGTGCATTCGTTTGTATAATTTTTTTAGACCATACGCCAATTAAAAAAAACCATACATCGGACCATATATTACATATCCAATAAATAACATTACCCCCCTTGATCTTTCCAAAAACAGAAGCCAGTAATACAAAAGGAAAAATGACCAGCAACAGCAAAATAAAAGTCAGCATTGCATAAATACTATAGAGGGCTCTTATAAATTTCAGGAATGGGTTCATAAATCAGGATGGGTGTATTAACGCTCATGCTTGTTATCATCACCGGGGCAATGGCATTCAAATTCTGTATCAAGGTCTATACAGGTAACAACTTTGGTTTTATAATCGCATTGGGCAAATACAATGCGCAGGTGCTGTTTTTCCGGGGAGTAGCCTTCCAGTGCGTAGGTAGGACAAGGATGGCCCTGCGCTTCACTTTTGCGGTAGTTTAATGTACCATTTTGCAAAATGAATTTCACTTCTTCCTGGGTTATATGGCGGCAATCCATACGGCATTTTGCGTGCTGGGTGTATTCAAGAAAACTTACTCTCCGATCCAGCCCGTTATTGCGGTTAATATTATCTGTGGTGGATGGGCCGGAGCCTATATTATTACAGCGCTTGATAGCCAGCGCCGCTATCACCATCAAGCCAAGAAAGATATAAGGAAGCGCCTTTTTCATTTTAATTTTTAAACTGAGTAAATAAGTTTAAATTAATTATAATCAACATGTTATTAAGATTAAGTTACAAATGCATGAATGAGGTGGGCCAGGAACGATATAAAAACAGGATAACATCAGCCAGTCTGCAAAACAAATCTAATGACTGCCAACCAGATGCTGAAATCTAAATGACAGGCAACAGGGATCTGCAATGGTTGTTGTAGCCGACCCGCTATCGTCAGAAATTGCTAATATTTTCGTTTTCACCTCTAACCCTGATTCCTGGTTCCTGATTACTAATTCTGGTTACCTTCGCGGCTCTTATGGCAGCAGCAAAAACAGTGGCTTTTCATACATTGGGTTGTAAACTGAATTTTTCAGAAACTTCCGCCATTTCAAGACTGCTTGAGGGTGATGGTTTTGAGAAGCGGTCTTTTGAAGAAAATGCCGATGTGTACGTTATTAATACCTGTTCTGTTACTGATAATGCCGATAAAGAATGCCGCCATTTGGTAAGGCGCATCCAGCGTAAATCGCCCGAAAGCCTGGTAGTAATTACCGGTTGCTATGCACAGTTAAAACCAAAAGAAATTGCGGCTATACCAGGGGTAGATTTGGTGCTTGGCGCTGCTGAAAAATTCAATATTGTACAACACCTGAAAGAACTGAGCAAAGGTGATTCTGCTAAAATATGCAGTTGCGATATTGATGAAGTAAATGGTTTCAATGCTTCATTTTCTGTAAACGATCGCACCCGGACATTTTTAAAAGTACAGGATGGTTGCAGTTATAATTGCTCTTTTTGTACCATACCCATGGCAAGAGGAAAAAGCAGGAGTGATACAGTTGCCAATGTAGTTACAACAGCCAATGATCTTGCAGCAACAGGCGTAAAAGAAATCATTCTCACTGGTGTTAACCTGGGTGATTTTGGCAAAGGCTCTACTGGCCTGGAAGATCAGGAAAACTTTTTTGATCTGGTAAAGGCGCTGGAAAATGTAAACGGCATAGAACGTTACCGCATCTCTTCTATTGAACCCAATTTACTTACGAATGAAATAATAGAATTTGTTGCCAACAGCAGCAAATTCATGCCTCATTTTCATATCCCCATGCAAAGCGGCAGCAATAAAATTTTAGGTTTAATGCGGAGGCGGTACAAAAAAGAATTGTATGCAGACAGGGTGAACCTTATTAAAACATTAATGCCGCATTGTGCAATTGGTGTAGATGTTATTGTTGGTTTCCCGGGAGAAACAGCGGAGGATTTCCAGGAAACATTTGAATTTTTGCAGGAACTGGATGTTTCTTATTTACATGTATTTACCTATTCTGAACGTGATAATACAAAGGCACTGGAGATAAAACCAGTTGTGCCTGTTAATACCCGCCTGGAACGGAATAAAATCCTTCGCAATCTTTCCTATATGAAAATGCAATACTTTACCCAACAGCACATTGGCCAAACCCGTAAAGTATTATTTGAAGGATATGCTAAAAGCGCCATGATGGAAGGCTACACAGATAATTATATTCGTATAACTACGTCGCACAGAGCGGATTGGGTAAATAATGTCATTAGCTGGACAATATAATTATTTACAATTATCAGTTTGTTATGAAACTTTTTCATGATGTTTTCCGTTATACACGGGACCGACAGTACCCTTATACATAAAAGACGATTAGTATCTCTATGGACATCAAAAAATTCCAGGTAACAATAAGTTTTGAGATAGATGATGAAATTAATTCACTGATTCCCAGGCACAGGAAATATATTAATACGCTTATCAACAAGGAAGTTATAGATCATTATGCCGTTTCGCTGGAGAGTAAAAAAATATGGATTACCATCAGCGCAGAAGACAAAGCAGCTGTTGATGAATATTTATCCCATTCCCCATTATTTAAATACTGGATATACGAAGTGGATGAAATATATGTGCTGGATGGGCTCACCTACAGGTTGCCGCATTTGCAATTGAATTGACCTCACCCCTATACCCTCTCCGGGGTGCCTCTCCGTATGATTGTTTACCAATTAGAGTCTTTGTTGATACATTAAGCCATTGATTTATCATTCGGCTATTCCCCCAAAATTATTTTTGCATAAAAATATTGAGATGAGGAGAACCGCAAAACTGTGCCCGGATGGGAACAAACAGGCTTCATTTACGCGATTTATAACAATTGCTAACCCAAAAATGGGAATAGCAGGCCAAAACTACTCTCAAAAAAATTTGTGTAACTGTAAATGCGACAAATAGCGTAATAGTTGCGACGAAACCGGCAATGTTTTAGGGTAAGATTTTAATGATCCCGCTGATTTGCCACTCAAATAATTATTGCGCGCTAAACGAAAAATGTCTTTTTCACCGTATTATAATTGGCACTGGCATCATTATCTTTGGCGCAATACAAAAAACGGGTAGGTTTATATATCCGTTAAATACGCGGCAGCTATCCATTATATTTATTTACTTCAACCCCAATTGCGACAGTGAAATCAAAAAAATCCCGCTATACACTACTTATCATTTTGTGCATTTCCTTATTTTCCTGTGGTAACGACGATAGTAAAAGTGCACAGGATGATAAAAAGACAGCTCCGTTAAAGGATTATAAAGTACTCACATTGCAGCCACGCCAGGCAAAAGTAAACCTGGATTTTCCAGCCACTATACAGGGCCAGCAAATTATTGAGATTAGGCCAAAAATTGATGGCTATGTGGATGCTATTTATGTGCAGGAAGGTGCAGAAGTTAAGAAGGGCCAGTTGCTTTTCAGGATCAGTAATCCCCAATATGAACAGGAAGTAATTACTGCCAGGGCCAGTATTAAAAGTGCAGAAGCAGACGTTGATGCCGCCAGCATGCAGATAACAAAAGTAAAGCCATTGGTTGAAAAAGATATTATCAGCAAATATGAACTTGAATCTGTTCAATACACATTGCGGGTAAAACAAGCCGCGCTGGCACAGGCAAAAGCATCATTGGCAAATGCGCAAACCAACGCCGGCTATACCGTATTGCATAGTCCTGCAAACGGTGTTATCGGGCTGATACCTTATAAAATTGGCGCCCTCATTAACAGTTCTACCACAGCCCCGCTCACCACGTTGTCAAATATTGATAATGTTTATGCCTATTATTCACTCAATGAAAAACAACTATTGCAATATTTTGCTTCTGCTAATGGCGCTACCATAAAGGACAAAATAAACAATATGCTGCCTGCAATACTGATACTGGCAGATAAAACTGTATATCCTGAAAAAGGAAAAATAGCATTGGCCAGCGGGTTGATTTCCACAGAAACAGGGACGGCTACTTTTAAAGCCATCTATAAAAATCCTTTGGGTATTATCAGAAGTGGTGCCAGCGCTACAGTGAGATTGCCTGCTACCTTTGATTCAGCTTTGGTTATTCCGCAAAGCGTCTCCTACGAATTGCAGGATAAAAGATTTGTTTATGTGGTGGGCAAAGACAATCAACTGGCAAGCACCCCAATAACTGTAACCCCGGTTGATAATGGCCAGTATTTTATCGTAAACAGTGGCCTGCACCCCGGTGATGTGGTGGTGCTGGAAGGCCTGATAGGTTTAAGGGATGGCGACCATATTATACCCAGGCAATCAAACGCAGATTCGGTTTATACAAAGCTTAAATAACTCCCGGTAAAAAAAATGATAAAGACTTTTATAAAAAGGCCCGTATTAAGCACGGTCATTTCTGTAATAATTGTATTGCTGGGAATTTTAGGTCTTGTTAAATTACCTATTGAGCAATACCCCAATATTGCCCCGCCAACAGTGCAGGTTTCTGCTTTTTACCAGGGTGCCAATGCAGAGGTTGTACTCAGGAATGTAATAATACCACTGGAAGAAGCAATCAACGGTGTAGAAGGCATGACCTATATGACTTCATCTGCAGCCAATGACGGAAGCGCTTCCATCCAGATTTATTTCCAGGTAGGGACCGACCCTGATAAAGATGCAGTTAATGTACAAAACCTGGTAGCAAGCGCAACCAGCCAGTTACCGCAGGATGTTGTGAAGGTGGGTGTTACCGTTAGAAAGCAGCAGAGCAGCATGGTATTAATATTCGCGCTGTACAGTGATAAGCCGGCTTACGACCAGACCTTTTTACAGAACTATGCAAATATCAATGTACTGCCGCAGATTAAAAGAGTTCCCGGCGTAGGAAGCGCCAGCAGTTTTGGAAGCCGCGACTATTCCATGCGTATCTGGCTGAAGCCCGATGTAATGTCGGTATACGGGCTTACTCCCGATGATGTTTCTGCTGCACTGAGTGAGCAGAACATTGATGCAGCACCCGGCAAGTTTGGAGAAAACGGGGATCAGAGTTTTCAGTATGTAATTACTTACACCGGTAAGCTGCAAACAGTTGCCGAGTTTGAAAATATTATTATCAAGGCAAAAAGTGACGGACAGCTGGTACACATGCGCGATATTGCGCGGGTGGAAATAGGTGCCCTCTCCTATGCAAATATTGCAGCCACCAATGGATTTCCTGCTGTTGGTATGGCCGTTAGTCAAACACCAGGCTCCAACGCAAGGGATGTAATTAATATGTCGAAGCAGGTGATTGAGGAAGCCAGCAAGTCATTTCCCGAAGGGATACATTATAAAACAGTTGTTGATATAAATAAATTCCTAAGCGCTTCCATTTCAAAAGTAATGCGCACGTTGCTGGAATGTTTTGCACTGGTTTTTGTAGTTATATTTATCTTTTTACAGGATATACGCTCCACACTGATTCACGGCATTTCCGTGCCGGTATCAATTATTGGTACATTTTTTTTCCTTTACATTTTTGGATACAGCATCAACTTATTAACCCTGTTTGCGCTTGTGCTTGCCATTGGTATTGTGGTGGATGATGCCATTGTTGTTGTGGAAGCGGTACATGCCAAACTTGAAAATGGATATGAATCACCGCGCAAAGCTGCAATAGACGCCATGCGGGAAATAACAGGTGCCATCTTATCCATTACGTTAATTATGGCAGCAGTGTTTATCCCGGTAACTTTTGTGGGCGGGTCAACAGGTGTTTTTTATAAGCAATTTGGTGTTACCCTGGCAGTAGCTATTGGTATTTCGGCTATAAACGCTTTAACACTTTGTCCTGCCCTTGCAGCTATGTTCTTACGGCCTCCCAAACATGTGGAGCATGAAAAGAAGAACTTCCTGCAGCGGTTTGGTGCAGGTTTTAATGTTGCCTATAATTCACTAACAGATAAGTACACACGATCCATCCGGTATCTTTCGCTGAAGAAATGGCTCATTATGTTATCGGCTATCATTTTTGCAGGGTTGTTTGCCTTCCTCATGAAAACAACACCTTCCAGTTTTGTGCCTGATGAAGATATGGGAACCATTTTCGTACCCATTAGCCTGCCCGCCGCTTCGTCTATGGAAAGAACTGCACTTATTGTACAGCAGGTGGCCGACAGTGCCCAAACAATTCCGGAAGTAGAAAATGTGTTCCGCCTGGTGGGTGTAAATTTTATAGCGGGGAATGGCAGTAACTATGGAATGATTTTTATTGAACTGAAACACTGGGACGAAAGAAAAGGAATAAGTAACCAGGATGTTATAAAAAAATTCAACGCAAAAATAGCGGGTATACGGGAAGGACAGATTTTTACCATATCGCTTCCTACCATTTCCGGTTTTGGCGGTACGGGTGGTTTTTCATTCCAGTTGCAGGATAAAGGCGGGCATAATATCAACGAGTTTTTTACGGTAGGACAAAAATTCCTGGCAGCTTTAAACAAACGAAAAGAAATACAGTATGCTACCACTTCCTTTGATCCGGGCTTTCCCCAGTATGAAATGAGCGTTAATATTGCCAAGGTAAAACAAGCGGGCATTGGCGTAAACGATATTTTAAAGACAATGCAATTTTATTATGGCGGTTTTTATGTTTCCAATTTTAATAAGTATGGTAAACAATACCGGGTAATGATGCAGGCAGATACGAATTACCGGGCAAACCTGGAAGGGCTGAACAAAGTATATGTAAAATCCGGTAGTAACCAGATGGCCCCTATTACTGAGTTTATTGATGTAAAGCGGGTGTATGGCCCCCAGAGCATTTCAAGGTTTAATTTGTTTACATCCATTTCGGTAAATGGTTCGCCCAACCCGGGTTTTAGTTCTGGCCAGGCATTGTTAGCCATTAAAGAAGTAGCGGCACAAACATTACCTCCGGGATATGGTTACGAGTATTCTGGCATCAGCAGGGAGGAACAAACCAGCGGCACGCAATCTATTTACATTTTTTTGCTGAGCCTTGTATTTGTCTATCTTTTATTAAGTGCGCAGTATGAAAGTTATTTGCTTCCACTGGCAGTATTGTTTTCTATGCCGGTAGGTTTATCAGGCGTGTACATTTTCGCAAAAATGTTTGGCATCGGCAATAATATTTACATGCAGATATCATTGATAATGCTGATTGGGTTATTAGCAAAAAATGCAATTTTGATAGTAGAGTTTGCATTAGAACGAAGACGTAATGGAATGAGTCTTATTGACTCAGCAACAGAAGGCGCCAAAGCACGCCTGCGCCCTATCTTAATGACATCACTGGCATTTGTTTTCGGATTGTCGCCATTGATGTTTGCAACAGGTGCGGGTGCGTATGGAAACAGATCCATTGGTACCGGTGCAATTGGTGGTATGCTGATAGGAACGGTGCTGGGTGTATTTGTTATACCCGGACTATTCATCATCTTCCAGGGATTACAGGAAAAAATAAGAACAAACAGGTACGATGCAAACGATGAACTGCTGAAACAATAAGTATTATTAAATTGGAAAGTTGCACAGCATGAAAATTAAAAACGGAAGCGGGTTTATATTATTTTCAATATTGACTGTACTGGTTGTATGGATAGCTACTTCCTGCAAAACAGCCCAACCTTATAAACAACCTGCGGATGCAATAACTGGTAATTTATACAGGAATGCAGCCGTGGCAGATACAAATAACATTGCCACTGTTCCGTGGAAGCAGATGTTCAGCGATACTTTATTGCAAAAATTAATTGAAGAGGGCATTGCCAGTAACCTTGATCTTAAAGTAGCACTTGCCCGTATAAAGGCAGCTGCGGCTAATTTCAAACAAAGCAAACTTGCGCTGTTGCCAAATATAGATGCGAATGCTTCCGCAGGTTTTCAAAGAGTGCCGCCAACACAATTTGGCGTTCCTGAAGCATATCAGTTGTATATTAACAGCAGTTGGGAAGCTGATATATGGGGCAAGCTGGGAAGTGCCAGGAGAGCTGCCTATGCGTCATTGTTACAAAGTGATGCCTATAAAAGAGCAGTGCAAACACAACTGGTGGCTGATATAGCAGCCAATTATTATTCGCTGATGGCATACGATGAGCAACTGGAAGTAACGGAAAAAACGGTGGAAAACAGGAAAAAGGAAGTAGAAACGATGCTGGCATTGAAAGAAGCCAATATAGTCACTGGCGCGGCTGTTGTACAGAGTGAAGCAAACCGGTATTCAGTTGAGATAACGATCCCTGATTTAAAGCAGGCCATTCGTGAAACAGAAAACAGGATCAGTGTTTTGCTGGGAAAAGCACCTGATACATTGTTTAGAAGCAGACTGGAACAGCAAAGCAATACTACCAGCCTTGCTGCGGGCGTGCCTGCACAATTATTGGCCAACAGGCCCGATGTACAGCAGGCAGAATATCAATTGCGCAATTCATTTGAACTGGTTAACGTAGCAAGAACTTATTTTTATCCAACACTTACTATAACAGCTGCAGGCGGATTGTCAAATACTTCTTTGGCACAATTATTTAACCCATCCACTTTTTTTGCAACCATTACAGGAAGTCTTCTCCAACCTATTTTTGAAAAAGGTGTCAATAAACGCCGGCTGGCTGTTGCGCAGGCAAACCAGGAAGAATATTTAAATACTTTCAAAAAAACGATATTGATTGCCGGCCAGGAAGTGTCCGATGCTTTGTACAGTTACCGGGCTGCACAGGAAAAACAATTATTTCGTTCACAGCAAATTGCTTTTTTGCAAAAATCTGTTGATTATACAAAGGAGTTGCTTAAGTATTCGTCTGCTACCAATTATACTGATGTACTCACTTCTGAACAAAGTTTGCTGGCAGCACAGCTAAGCAGTATCAATGACAGATTGCAGCAAATGACTGCTCTTGTTAGTTTGTATAAGAGTTTGGGTGGAGGGTGGAAATAACCTCACCCCCGGCCCCTCTCCCGCTTCGCTGGAGAGGGGTGGCTCTCCGTAAGTTGCCTCCATAATTATAATCTTCGCTCTATTACAGTAGCATTGGATTTATACCTGGCATGAATGCATACAATATTTTTATAATTATTTTATCACGGTCACCTGCATCCTTTTTTTACGATGACTAATGCATGGTAACCGGGTGAGGTACTACCCCACCGTCTTAATTACTCCTTTAAAAAAGCCGGCTGATTCCGCAATACCAGGTAAAGGATCAGTCATGTCTTTTTCATATTCAAGGCTGCACATGCCTTTATATTTAATTTTATTAAGCGCTCTTACCAATGCAGCGAAATCAATTACGCCCCTGCCCAGTTCAATGGCTTTGCCATCTTTGACTGCTTCTGATACATCTTTGATGTGCAAATCAAACACTCTTTTATTGTATTCTAATACTGCTTTGGCAGGATCCTGACCGGCTCTTGTGGAGTGACCGATATCAATGCAAAGCCCTACCCTTTCATCCCGGGTTTTAATAAGATCGTATACATGTTTTGGGCTGGGGTACAATTTATCTTCGGGCCCATGGTTATGAATAGCCAGCCTGATATTGGAACTCTTCACTTTTTCTTCTGCGTAATCAATCAATTCGGGATTGGGGACGCCTACTATTAAAGAAACGCCCACTTTTTTAGCATAATCAAATGCTTCATCCACCGCTTCTTTTGTTTTCATGTAAATAACACCCACAGCGTATACTTTAATGCCGCCATCTCCAAATTGCGTCATTACACTTTGAATTTTTTCTGGTGTACTATTCAAAGGCAAATGAAATTCTTTTAGCGAAAGATATTTTACATCTGCTCTTTTCATCATAGCAATGGATTTCTCTACATCAAATTTGGCGAAAGTAAATCCTGCCATACCAACCTGCAGACTGCTTTCTTTGGTTTCATTGTTTGCAGCCATGGCCGTTTTGCTTAACAAAGGCAATACCGCTGCGCCGCTAATACCTAAAACAGATTGCTGTATAAAATTTCTTCTTGAAGACATAGATTTTATTTAATAATTACCGAAAATATTATTTATATACCGATGATGGTAAAAGCATTTAATTGTGCTGTCATACCGTACGCCGCGTTACACCGGCATTAATATATTTTACCCCTTCAGGGCTTTGTGCAATACCCATTTTAAACCACGGGTTGCACCCGTGGTTATTCCTATAACGCCCTTATCAGGGCTAAAAAAAATCTAACTTGCATGTCTCAGATTGGTCACGCCTCACGCATTTGACCTTTCTTATCCCTTCGGTTCCCATCCTTTCTCATAATCTCTTCCCCAGAGTTTTTGGGCTGCCGCATCATTTATTATTTTTCCGCCTTCGGCCGGATTACAATTCAATGTTCTGCCTACCCGCTGAGAAATATTTCCAAGGTGACAAAGCAAAACACTTTTATGTCCTTCTGCAATTTCGCCGTTCAATGGCGTATCTTTTGTTACCGCATCAATAAAATTTCTGAAATGATAACCATCCAGCGTTTCACCCGGCCCCAAAGGATTAATTGTATCTGTTGCCGTTGCGTCTTTCGCTTCCGTGATCAGTTTGTTAGATAAATCAAAAATTTTATAATCATCACCCCCTTTGTTTACCAGCGTTCCTTTGTCGCCATAAATAACAAACCCGCGTCCGCTGCCTTCCACACTGTAATTGTTACAACTGATACCTTCCCAGGTTATACTTTTATTATTAGTGCCGAATTCAAAATTAATTGTCTGCGTATCTGGTGTCTGCCAATCATCTTTGGCGGCAAAACGTCCACCGCCAGAAGTAACCTTGCTGGGAAAATCTACACCCAGTGCCCAGCGCATGCAATCAATTTCATGTGTGCCATTGTTACAAGCTTCACCGGTGCCCCAGTTCCAGAACCAATGCCAGTTGTAATGCACCAGGTTGTCTCGGTAATTCTGTCTTGGCGCAGGTCCCTGCCACAGATCCCAGTTTAGGTTAGCAGGAACAGGAATTACTTTTCCGGTACCTATCGTTTTCCTGTTATTGGCATACCAGCCTTTGGCAAAATATGCATTGCCGATAATGCCTTCATGAACCTGTTTCATCGCATCTATCAGGCGCGGCATAGACCGGCGCTGTGCACCCATTTGTACATGCCGTTTGTATTTGCGTGCAGTTTTAATCAGCAGCTCGCCTTCTGCCGGATCATGACCACAAGGCTTTTCTACATACACATGTTTACCGGCTGTGCAGGCCATGATGGCCGCCGGTGCATGCCAGTGATCAGGTGCTGCAATGGTCAAGGCATCCAAATCTTTATTTTCCAGTAATTTTCTTATATCCGTAACTGCAGCAGGTTTCTTACCAGTTAATTTTTCTACCAGGTCAATCCCTTTATTTCTTGCTGTATCTTCCACATCACAAATCCAGGCAATTTCTACATTTGGAATTTTTGTGTAAGCTTTTATGTGCTCCAATCCACGGCCGTTGGTTCCCATTACACCAATCAATACTTTTTCATTGGGAGAAAAGCTTCTTCCAAATAAAGGAAAGCTCATGGTGGATAAACCCACACCTGCCGCCGCCATGGTTCCTCTTTTAATAAAATTTCTTCTTTCCATGTAAATATTATTTATGCATTGTAAACCTAATCCCTTTATAAATAATACTGGCAGGTTTAATTGATAATTAATAAAGGTTATCAAAAAAGACCTGCCAGTATCTTAAAGGATATTTAGTGCTCTTTCTATTTTGGTATTGCTGTCAAAGCAGGTATGTTTGTTTCAAAACCAATATATCCTTTATTCTGGTTGATATGTCCGTATGAATTGGCCGCTATTGATACCGAAGGCACCGGCCACAAAACATGGTAGGCACTCATGGTATACATGTCACCGTGGTTTGTTTTTACGCCCTTGTTATAGAAATCGGTCTTGGACATGATCCTGTCGTACCAGTAATTGCTGGTTGAGAAATTGTCCAGTGTATATGTTTTACCGTTTTCAGCAGCTTTACCTGTTTTTGCAAACAGGTAGGCAACACGGGTAAGTTCTGTTTTACGTGGTTCTTCATAATACAGTTCCCTTGCGCGTTCATCCAGGATGGTACCCATATTCACCTGCGCTGCGGTAATAGGTGCGCAGCCGGCCCGGGTCCTTACCTGGTTGATATCGGCTGCGGCACTTGCCAGGTCTCCTTTCCAAAAATACGCTTCCGCCCTTAACAGGTATGTCTCTGCAATGCGGAAAATATACCAGTCAGTATGTCCTCCCTGCATGGGGGCATTTTCATTGTCCGGTATGAATAATTTATACTGGGGCCATCCAAACCAGCTGCGGATGGTATCCACGCAGAGTATGCCACCAGTGCTGTTATATTTTTGCAGGTTTTTAAGGTAATATGGGTCGGTGGGATCGTTGTTGTACAACAGATCTTCCATGGTATACCAGTTGCCTTTTGCATGCCTTAGGTCATTGGGATCATCCCAGATGGTCCACTGGCTGTACGCAGTTGGACGAACCCGGCCAATACCCCTGCCTACCAATGAAGATTGAACAAACGCAACAGAAACACCATCGTTGGTGCCCTTCTTTCCTGCAGGCGAGGTAATATTGGTTCCCCAATACGGTACCCCCTGGCGCATGGTTTTTATCCCAAGATCAAACCCTCCGTCCCCAAAGCGGTCAATTACCATATATATGCCTTCTTTGTTGGCACCAATAGATTTGTTTTCCGGACGGTGCAAATCCCAGATAACATTTTTATTGGTTGAGCCAAATGGGGTTTTCATAAGCGCATATGTACCACCATTTATAATACCGCTGGCAGCTGCGATGGCTTCATCAAAATTACCCAGGGCCAGGTTAACCTTGGCCAGTAAATGCTGGCAGGCGCCTTTGGTTACTTCTCCCCTGTTTACAGCATCTGAAGACCATAATACAGCAGAATCAAGATCAAGTTTAATCTGGTTCAATATCACTTCACGTTTAGTACTTGCAAAATCAAGCTTGGGGGCAGTAAGCTCAGAAAAGATAGCAGGCACATCACCAAATTGCTGAGTGAGCCGGTAATAACGCATAGCCCGGTGAAAATACGCGGCACCCAAAATCGCGTTGCGTTCCGCTACGTTAGCGTATACCGCCTGGTCGATGCGGCTGATAACCGTATTGGCATATTTAACACCCTTGTACCCTTCTAGCCAGTAGTAGTAAATTTTATTGTGATCCGCATCGTTGAACGTAACTCCATCGGGTGTAATCAACAGGTTAAGATCCTGCGCAGGGCCCGACTTATCGGTAGTTCCTTCAACGGACACTTCTGAAAAGACTTGTTCCGTTGCAAAGGCGTTACCATCCCCGTAATACTCATTGCGCAGGTTCCTTGCGCAGGACACCAGGGCGGCGCGCATACCGGCCGCGTCTGTGTATGTTGCGCTTGGTTCGTAAAATGAAAGCGGCAGCGGTTTTAGCCTGTCTTTGTTACAACTGGTCATAGCGGCCATGGCACCGCATACAAACAGTATAATCAGCAGGCGATTAAATAAATGTTTCATAATTATATAATTATTTTATTCATTATTATGATTAAAAAGTAAGGTTCAGGCCCAGCGTATAATACCTGGGCGGAATAGCAATTGAAATATTACCATTTGAATCCCTGTTCCTGTATTCTGCATCCCAATAATTCCAGTCTGGCTGGTAAGCAGCCACATTGTTCACGTTGGCATAAATTTTCAGGCTTTCGATCCTTGCTTTGTGAACAAGTGCTTTTGGCAGTGTATAGCCAATTGACACAGTATTCAAACGGATGTTCGATGTATGGCGGTATACGTTAAAGCCTGCGCTTCCGTTACTGGAGAATAAACGGGCGTAATCATTGCCCGGTTTTTCTTTTGTCCAGTAAGGATACAAGTAGGAGTTCTGCCTGTCAATAAAGCCGCTGTTGTTTTTGGCCTGGTTAAAATCATTGTACTGGCCCCATATTGAATATATCTGGAAAGCAAAATCAATATTCTTAAACAGGGTGAATTCGTTCCGTAGAGACCATTGAAACCTGGGTGTTTTGTATCCCAGGAACTGACGGTCTGCATCGGAAAATTTACCATCGCCGTTTACATCCTGTACTTTAAAATCGCCGGGCGCAACGCCATATTTAGCGGCTTCGGTGGCTTCATTTTGCTGCCATATACCCAGCACTTTAAGATCCCATACCTGGTCTAAATCATGGCCGATAAACCAGCGGTTTGCGATATCATCTTTTTCGATCTGGCCAGTCACCTTGCCGGTAGCAGGATCAATCACGTCAACCAGGCCGTAGAGATGTACAATTTTGTTCCTGTTTAAAGAGAAAGTTCCGGTGGCCCTCCAGGAAAAATTGTTGCGGGTCATGATATTGCTGTTCAAGGTAAGTTCAATACCCTTATTATCTACCTGTCCAAGGTTATCCCATACATTCGAGAAACCGGTAACATCGGGCAACGCCCTTAAAATCAACAAATCACGTGTTGATTTCTTGTACACTTCAATAGAACCACTGAGCAAGTTTTTGAAAAGCGTGAAGTCCAGCCCGAGATTGTAAGAAGTTGTTCTTTCCCATTGCAGGTTGGGATTCTGAAGACGGTTAACAAATAATTGTGAAACCAGTACAACAGTTCCATCTGCTTTTACATACTGGTATTTGCCGGTTGACAGATCTGACAAGGCATTGTAACGGCCGATATCGCGGTTACCATTGATACCCCATGACGCACGGAGTTTACCATAGGTAAGCCAGGTATTGTTTTTCATAAAATTCTCGTCTGAAAACACCCAGCCCACCGCTACAGAAGGAAATGTTGCCCTGGGATTTCCCTGGCCAAAAGCGGAATAACCATCACGGCGTAACGATGCAGTTAACAGGTAACGTTGCTTAAAAGTATAGTTCAGCCTTCCCATCAATGCATCGCCGGTGCTATACTGATCGTCACTGCTGATTACAGGTTTAATGCCCGAACCAATATTGTGGTAGCCGAGTTTATCGTTGGGATCAAAGCCTTCGTTGTCCATCTGGTTGCGCCATGACTGGAACTTCTCTGCATTGAAAAGGAAAGTTACATCGAACTGGTGCTCACCAAACGTCTTGTTCCATTTCAGCAAGTTATCGATCTGCCAGTTAAAGGTGGTTTGATCGGTGCGGGTAGCCTGGCCTTTACGTGCTGCATATTGAAAATTACGGGCGGAATTGCCATTGAAATATCGGTAGAATTCAAAATTGGGTGTGTAGTTCACCTGGTAAGAAAATCCAAAAGGTAAATCACCTTTTGCGTACAGCGAACCAAACAACGTATTTGTTTTTTGGAGGCGTGTTGTGTATACATAACCCAGGAAAGGGTTGATATTGTTACCCACATCATCATTTGGGCTATCCCTCAGCGTTACCCCGTCTGCTTTATATTTTTCTCCGTATGGGGAGGCATTCACCATCTGGCCCCAGTCTACTGGCACCTGGCTTTCATCCCTGTCTGCGAATTGCATATTAATACCAACAGTCATGAATTTGGCTGCCTTGGCTTCCAGGTTGATGCGGGTACGAAATGTTTTAAACGCATCGCCCAGTATTACACCCTGGTTATTGGTATAGTTCATACTCATATAATAGGACACTTTATCGTTGCGGTTGCCGATGCTCACCGTATGATCCTGACGCAAGCCTTTGTGGAACATCATATCATACCAGTTGGTTTGTTTACCCGCTTTGTAATTTGCAATTTCCACGGGGTACAACTTCAGGCGGTTGAGCCAGATATCAATAGGATCACCCAGTGAATTGTCATAGGCTTTCCACTGGTCAACAGTTATATCAGACGGCAGCGTACGCGGATCATTGAACCGGTAAGGCTGCGCACTTACATTTATGCTTTTCAATACGTCTGTCCTCCAGCTTACAAACCCGGGACCATCATACAATGGCTGGTTCCTGGCAAGTTCACCATAGCCTACATTGGTATTGAAGGTAATGGTAGGTTTTGCTCCGCCGCTTCCTTTTTTTGTGGTAATCAGCACCACTCCACTGGCAGCTTTGGCTCCAAATACCGCTGCCGAACTGGCGTCCTTCAGCACGTCAATGGTAGCAATATCATTGGGGTTGATATCTGCTAACTGGCCGGGGTAGATAACACCATCAAGTACCACCAGCGGAGAAGTACCGGCATTCACGGATGATTTTCCGCGCACCAGCAGATCGCCACCGCCTTTGGCTGACGCAGAATTGGTTTGAGAAATACTGAGGCCTGCAATGTTACCACGCAGAACATCAGTAACATTCCCCGGGTTTTCATTTTCTAACTGGGTAGCTTTTATTTGTGATACAGCCCCGGTAACATCTTTTTTAGACCTGGTTCCATATCCTACTACCACCACCTCATCTAATTTAGGACCTTCAGCAGCCACTAAAGAGATGCCGATCTGGGTGCGGCCACTCACGGCCACAGTCTGCGGCGCATAACCTACAGAAGAAAATACCAGTGTACCATTGGATGGTACACCCTGCAGGCGGTAATGCCCTTGATCATCTGTAGTGGTTCCGTTCTTACTGCCTTTTACCGTAACAGATACATTGGTAATTGCAGCAAGCCCTTCTTTTGCATTGATGTTCCCTTCCACTGTAATCAGGTTTTGAGCGGAGACAATTCCAGTGCTGCACAGCAACACCATGCACAGCATTAAAGGAATCTTGTGTAGAAACTTTGTACTCATAAAGCAAGTTTTGTTAGTGATAAAAGTTTGTTGTCAGAAATGGTAAAGGTTCTAGTTGGTATTACATCATCATAATTATGTAAAGATTTGAGGTTATGAAATTTAATGAGTGCCTTTAGAAATGCATATTTTTTTGACCTTACCCCGCCCTCTTCCAGGTAAAGCGGGAATAAATCATTTAAAATCCAATTGAATTACCGCCGTCTATTGGCAATACCACACCGGTTACATAAGCCGCCTCATCAGAAGACAGGTACACTACTGCGTTACCTATATCCGATGGCTGGCCAAGTTTTGCCATAGGTGTTCTGCTCAATACTTTTTGCATCCTTTCCTTATCATTGTTAAGCGCTTTTGCAGACATTTCTGTCGCAATAAAACCTGGTGCTATACAATTAACACGCACACCCAGCGGCGACAATTCTACTGCTATCGCCCTTGTCATTCCTTCTACCGCCGACTTGGATGCGCTGTAGGCCACCACTTTTGGCAATCCATACTGGGATGCCATGGAGCTAATCATAACAATGGATCCTTTTCCCCTTGGCACCATTTTTTTTGCTATTTCCCTTGTAAAAGAAAAAACAGCATACTGGTTGGTTTTAATAATTCTGTCAAACTCTTCATCAGTCAGTTCTAAAAAATCTTTTTTTAGGTTGATACCTGCATTGTTAACCAGTATATCTACAGCACCAAAATCATTTTCTATCGTTTCTGCAAATGCCGGTATCTTATCAATGGCAGCCAGGTCAAAAACACCGTAAGAACATTTACTGCCAAGTTCTGACACTGTTTGTTTCAGTGCGGTTTCATCCCTTCCTGTAATATATACTTCTGCGCCTGCTTTTATTAAAGCCGTGGCTATTGCAAGTCCCAATCCTTTACCCCCACCCGTAACTACCGCTTTCTTCCCAGTCAAATCAAAATATGAATGCTTTTCCATTTGCTTTATTTATATTATTTCTTACTGTTTGCTATTTCCAGTGCTTTTGTAGCGGTATAATATTTAGCTATCATACAGGGTGTTTCCCATGCAGGTAATTGCCCCGCTTTAAGATATTGCAGGTAGCGTTGCATGACCTGTGCAAAATGCGCTTCGTGCCCCACCTTAAATTTTTCCGGTATGATAACCTTCCATACTTTATTTGTTTTTTCAATGGTTACACCCGGATAACTGCTGTTTATTTTTTCTACTGCTTTCTGTAAAATTGAATCGTACTGTTTGTTGTCGTTTGCCGGTAATATATAAAGCGTGGGCTTAAAATTTTCGTCTTTACCCTGTTTTATTTCCAGGCTGGCCAGTGTGCCTTTCAGCAGGCAATAATGCGTATCGCCGCTGCCTTCCGGCGCTTTGTATTCCCAGCGTGCTGTAAGTTTTATATGTTTTCCCTTCAGGGTATAATTCACTTGCCCGTTGGCATGTGTCTCTAAAACAGTATCCGATGTTACATAAGGGCGCAGAAATGCTGGGAAACTGTCTTTTTTTGTTACTGTGCTAAATTGAGAAAGTGTAACAGGCGTTGGCCATAATCGCGCATTACCAATGATAATATCTTTTTTATAATCAATTGCCAGATCCGGAAAGCACTGCCACTGTACCAGGTCTATTAAATGCGTACCCACATCTGCAATTGCTTCACCCTGCTGTGCCGGATCAAAAAACCAGGCCGGCCTTGTAAGTGCCTTACCTGAAACAAACTTGTAAAAATAGTGAACACTTTCTATGGTTACCGACGGAGCATTTGCTGAGCCCGCGTTGAGTGAACCAAACACCTCGGGTGTTTGCGCAAATTCTTTTTGCAACAGGTTGGTAATTTCTGAACGTTCGGTCATTATATCATACAGCAAAACTTTTTTTTGTGCCGCTGTTATAAAATCATTTTCCAGTTCTGTAAAATTTGCAGGAGTAATAGCCATTGGTTTATCGGCCAGTACATTCATGCCTGCTTCTACCGACCTGGTGATGTATTGTGTTTTGCGGAGGTTATTGCCAGCCAGAACAATTACGTTGCCTTTCTTTTCTGCAATCATCTTTTCTAAAAAATCATCGCCGGTATATACTTTCTCTGCCCAGTGTGTCGGTGCTTCGGTACGTTCATTGTACTGCTTAATCAAATCAAGATGAGACTGTAGTTCCGGGCCTTCGGGTGCATATACGTTTACAACAGAATCTATACCTTCAGACATTGATTTTTGTACCAACGCTGCATGAAAATGCCCGGGGTCTACTGTAATCAGTCTTACGGCAGCACTGTCTGCAGCGGGCGTAATTATATTGTTTGCAACCGGTGAATTACAACCCATTACTGTAACCAGTAAAAAAAAATAAATAAATAATTTCATGCTATGATAAATTCTATATTTTGAATTTTAAATTTTGAATTGTGCAGCTTGTACAAAAAAATAAACAGTACTACATCCTCGTCTCCACATTAAATTCTTTATTGATTTGGTAAGGCCAGCGCTGGCTTCTTGTCAGCATTGAATTGGCTTCATCATCATTTTTAAATCTTTCTTTTATTGGATCCCAGTACAGTTTTCTTTTCAGTTTCATTACGGTATTATTCAGCAGGCAAACAGTACATGCACGGTGGCCCGCCTCTATAGGAGCAATATTTGGCTGACGTGTGATGATACTGTTTAACCAGTTTTCATGGTGTTCGGCACTGTCAATAAGATGTATTTCATCCGGGCCAATTACTGAAGTAAGTATTTTAGGATCGCTTGCATCCAGGGCTTTGCTGTTGGTTCCTTTTGCTACAGGGTCAGATGTTGTTACTGAATAATTACCGCGTGTTACAAAAATCCATCCATCGGTGCCCACAAATTTTACCCCGTTGGGATATTCATTGCTGGCTTTTACGGTAACGCCATTGGCAAACAATGATTCGGTTTTAAAATTGCCATGCACATCCCACAAGGCTTCTTCGGCGGGCCAGTCTGCAGTTCCGGAAATTTCAATGGGACCGGTATGCTCCGTGTCTATGCCCCAATTGGCAATATCAAAATGGTGTGCCCCCCAGCCAGTGATCATACCTGCACCAAATTGCGCGCAACGTAACCATCCCGGTCTTGAAAAAGTACCATCCTGCGGGTGAACCAATTTTTCGGTATAGGGTACATACGGCGTAGACCCTAACCATTTTTCATAATTCAAATTGGCAGGTACAGGCATTTCTTTTTCCACTGTACTTTGTTTTGGATCATCCACCGGCAACCCAACAAAGACAGTATGTACTTTGCCAATACGGCCATTACGCACCAGCTCACATGCCTTTTTAAATTGCGGCATTGACCTTTGCTGGCTGCCAATCTGAAAAATGCGTCCTGCTTTATAAGATTCATCACTTAATATACGCCCCTCACTAATACTTAGTGAAGCTGGTTTTTCCATATAAACATCTTTACCGGCACGCACTGCGTGTACAGCCGGAATAACATGCCAGTGATCGGGGGTAGAAATAATCACCGCATCAATATCTTTATCGGCCAGCAGCTCTTCATAATGTTCGTATGTTTTTGTACCGCTGTAATTACTGTTATTCTTTTTTGTATAATAATCATTTACCCATTTCTGTGCACTCAACACCCTGTTTTTATCCAAATCACATACTGCCAGCATTCTTGCCTGGTCAAATTTAATGGTACCCGGCATATCCCATTCGCGCCCTATTCTTCCCGTACCTATAACGCCTACGTTTACACGCTTACTGGGCGCATATTTGCCCAGTACACTGGCCGGCACTATTGATGGAAAACCAGCCATGGCCGTTGTTACGCCAATTGTACCGGTAATACTTTTTTTGATGAAATCCCTTCTTGAAGCGGATGATTTGCCTTTCTTTCTGCTCATTTTATATTATTTTAAAATGGTAATCAATAAATACATAAACTTTTTTCCTGCGTCTTACTTTACCCTAGTATGGCAATGGATCGTCAGGCGTTTTTGCATGTGCTTTGCTATAATCCAGTCCTTTGTTCTGCCCAATTACCCACTCAATACCACCCAGGATATGTTTTTGAAAATCCGGTTTAAAATAGGTGGCGCTGTCATGGCCAAGTGAAGTATACCATTCACGTCCGCCATCGAACTCATGGCACCATACTGATGGAGAGGATGCACCATAAAAATCTGGTTTGTCTTTATCATCCAGCAAAGTGCTGAGATCATGTGCCATTAAAACATGCAGATCCGGGTTTACTTCTTTAAAAAAATAACATTCATCATTCTGGTCCCAGGTGCGTGGTAAAAAACTTGTAGAAGGGTTTGTATTATCTATAATTATTTCTTTGAAAGGCTGGTGCTTTGCGTGGCGTTGAAAACTGGCACCAATTAATCTTTTAAACCAGGCCCAGTTCCGCTCGGTACCCGTAGCTGAATGCAAACCCACAAAACCGCCACCGGCTTGTATATAATGCATCAGCGCAAGCTTCTGTGCATCCGTATCAAAAACGCCATTGTTGGTATTATTAAAAACCAGGGCATTGTATTTTTTTAGATTGGCATCATTAAAATCTGAAGGATTATCAGAAACATCCACAGAAAAACCATGCTGCACGCCCAATTGCTGTACAGACGCCACTGCGGAAGCAATGTTATCATGTACATAGCCTTTCCCATTTTTTGTATATACCAGTACGTGTATTTTTTTCCAGTCAGTAACACCGTTGTTGTTACCCGTTGCATGCTTTGCAGAAGTACAAGCCATCAGCATGGTGATAATCAGAATTATTACAGCCAGTTTATTTATCATTATTGTTCTTTCTTTAAACAATTATACTTTTTAAAAAATTCCCGCCCGTTTTATAGATTCTGCAGGTATCTTCTCTTTGAATATACTGTGTATGTTTTCATTATTTGCGCAGCATTGGGCCATGCCGGAAAGCGTTTCCGCATTTTGTTCAGCTATTGCCTGAAGGATTGAAAGTTGCGTATTGTCAGCAACCATAAGTTGCCTGCTATATACAGATGCTATAGCAACAACATTACTATATGCATCACAATAATTAAAACCGGAAATTGATGGCGGATAAATAACGGTGGAACACAGGGTTACAATAAATACAGTACAAAAGAATAACCATTCTTTTTTCATATGCAGCAGTAGTATTAAGTAATCGTTAACACCTCAATATAAACAAATATTGAATTGTTAAAATTATGCAAATGCCATGGCTCAGCCAATACAGGCTGGTTAGTTCGTCAAAATTGGGTTACCGAACTCGTTACCGGCAACGTTTGCATAAAATTATTTGCAGGTAAAGGGACTTTTTTTTTCAAATCATTTAATTTAAAGGGTAGATTAGGCTTATTTGTCTAAAAAGTTGTACTATGCACAGGAATAAACTGGGGCCTGTAAATCGTCAAGCATGAGAAGTTTTGGTCCGGGTTGTGCAGGTTCTGATTTCGAACGTAAATTAAAACAGGTATTCACTATGATTGGTCCTCACCAGGTAACCATAAAAGATATTGCCAAAAGGCTGAAAATTTCTGTTTCAACTGTGTCACGGGCCCTGCGGGGAAGTGCAGATATCAGCGATGATACCCGTAGCCTGGTGCTGTCTGTTGCCGAGGAACTTCATTACAGCCCTAACCCCATTGCGCTTTCACTGAGGGATAAAAAAACAAAAGTTATTGGGGTAATTGTGCAGGAAATAGCCAATAATTATTGTTCATCTGTTATAGCAGGTATCGAGGATATTGCTTTTAAGATGGGCTACAATGTACTGATATCGCAAAGTCATGAAAAAATTGATCTGGAAGTGCTGAATACGAGGTTACTGGCATCGCGCAGGATAGACGGTTTGCTGATTACGGTATCCAACGAGACGAGTAATGTTGATCACCTTAAAGAGATGATTGAAAAAGGAATACCTGTGGTTATGTTCGACCGGGTGAGCGACGAATTAAAAACGCATAAAGTAGTAGTAGATGATTATAAGGGTGCTTTTGATGCTACCAGTCACCTGATAGAGCAGGGTTACCGGCGCATAGCACATCTGACCATTTCAAAACAGCTTACTATAACACAAAACAGGCTCAACGGCTATCTTGATGCGTTGAAAGCACATAATATACTTGTTAAAAAAGAGTGGATTGTATATTGCGATTTTGATGAGGCCAATATGAAAAATGAAGTAAGGAAACTGGTGGCAGATAAAAAAAGACCCAATGCTATTTTTGCTTCTGTAGAGCGGTTGTCTATGGCAAGCGTAAAAGTATTAAAGGAAATGAACCTGAAAGTTCCCGGAGATGTTGCACTGGCAGGTTTTGCGGATAACCCGCTAAGCCGTTACCTGAATCCTGCTCTGACTGCCGTTTGTCAACCTACTTTTTCTATTGGTCAAAATGCTGCAGAATT
>JBDSOC010000001.1:0-11047 GCA_039915085.1 Chitinophagaceae bacterium | reverse complement strand
CAGTACTGGTACTTTCTACTTTTTGACGCGCACTGGCCAGTACGCCCAATTGCGGACCTGTTTCAATCCGGAATCCATCGTCTACCATGAATTGCGCCAGCACAGGAACATTGATGTAATGCAGGTTTACTTTGTAGTCGGTGTTTGAAACAGTTTGCTTTGCACCCTGGCTGGAATACATAATTTCAGGTTGCACCGCGAAATGTTTTGTCACATGGATATGTGCAAGTCCGCCTGCATTGAAACCAAGTTTTGCATCTGGACTGCTGGCATTTTGTACATGGAGATTCGCAATATTAAGTCCGGCCTTTATACCAAATTCCGCATGTGGGGTATACGTATTGTGATGCGATTGAGCACCGGTAACTAAACATCCTAAAACAGCGGTTGTAATAGCAAAAATCTTTTTCATCGTTGTCGTTTTGTGAATAATATTGTACAACCAGCAGGGTCAAATAATATACCACAGAAACAACATTCATTTCTATCATTTCACGTTGAAAGCTAGCCGCAATAATGGAAATAATTACTCATTTTGTGGCGCTGAATCGTCTTTTTTAAGACTCAGATAGAAAAGGATATTTGTAATCAACGGGCGGATTGAATGTTTCCTTAATGGTTCTGGCACTCAGCCAACGGTATAAATTTAAAATAGAACCGGCTTTGTCATTAGTACCGCTTGCCCGGGCGCCCCCAAAAGGTTGCTGACCCACCACTGCACCGGTTGGCTTATCATTGATATAAAAATTACCGGCTGCATTACGTAGCCTGTTGGTAGCCAGTTCCACGGCGCTCCTGTCCTGCGCAATTATAGAACCTGTTAAAGCATAAGGCGAAGTGGTATCCACTGTCTCCATTATCTTTTCAAAGCCACTGGCCGGATAAACATAGACCGTTAATACCGGCCCGAAAATCTCCTCGCACATGGTAACAGATTTGGGATTTTTCGTTTCTATAACCGTTGGCTGAATAAAATAACCAGCCTTCTTATCACACTTGCCTCCTGCCCAGATATTTGCTTTATCATCTTTCTTAGCGGCCTCTATATATGATTTGATCTTGTCAAAACTTTTTTCATCAATAACAGCATTGATAAAATTGCTGAAATCATCTACTGCACCCATTTTAAAGCTCTTTATGCCGGCAATTAATTTTTTCTTTACTTCTTCTGCAATATTAGAAGGAATATAAGCCCTTGAAGCGGCAGAACATTTTTGTCCCTGGTATTCAAATGCACCGCGCAACAATGCTGTGGCTACCACATCTGCATCAGCACTTTTATGTACCAGTACAAAATCCTTACCGCCCGTTTCTCCTACAATACGCGGGTAGGTTTTGTACAAAGCCATATTTTTTCCAATGGTCTCCCACATATTATTGAATACCCCGGTACTTCCGGTAAAATGTACGCCGGCAAAATCACGGTGATTAAAACAAATTTTTCCCAGCGTGGGGCCATCAACATATACCAGGTTGATAACGCCGGCAGGCAAACCCGCTTCATTTAATACACGCATAAACATTTGCGCCGCATATACCTGTGTGTTGGCAGGTTTCCATACAACTGTATTGCCGCACATGGCAGCGCTGGTGGGCAGGTTGCCGCCGATGGCCGTAAAATTAAATGGGGTGATGGCCAGTACAAAACCTTCCAGCGGACGGTACTCCAGCCGGTTGTGCATACCGGGACTGCTGATGGGTTGCTGCTTATATATTTCACTTAAAAAATGAACATTGAAACGAAGAAAGTCGATGAGTTCACAGGCTGCATCTATTTCTGCCTGGTAAGCATTTTTGCTTTGACCCAGCATGGTGGTTCCATTCATGTAAGGGCGGTATTTTGTAGCAATGAGGTCGGCCGCCCGTAGAAAAATATTAGCACGGTTTTCCCAGCTCATGGCGGCCCAGTTTTCTTTTGCGGCCAAGGCTGCGTCTATAGCCTGCTGTATATGTTTGGCTTCACCTTCATGAAAATGACCCAGCGTATGTGCAATCTCGTGAGGAGGATGCAGGCTTATTTTTTTATTGGTACGCACTTCTTTACCACCAATATACATGGGGATATCAGCTTCCTGTCCTTTTAATTCTGCCAGTACCTCCTTTAATCTTTTTTTCTCTGCAGAACCTGGTGCATAACCCAGTACCGGTTCGTTTACAGGTAAAGGATAGGAGAAATAACCAAGGCTCATATAATATAGTTTAATTGTTAACTGAAATAATAACCATTACAACCATCAACAATAAAGAAAATTTATTCATTATTTTTTGCGTTACTTTTTATATGCAGCAGGCAAGGCTTAAAAGTTGCAAAGCAAATTTACCATTTCAGCGCAATGGTGGAAGATGCGGATGCTGAATAATGATGCAAAAGTACAAGCGTGCGACGCAACGATGTTTAACAGCATTACAAATGCCCGGCTCAAAAAAAATCCTGGTATCCCTATCCCCTGCTCCGAGATAACCAAAGCCTGTTCATCAAATTACTGTGATCATAAATTTCCGGCCTTCGGTTATTTAAATGCCTGTCTTTTACTGTACACTTGATTCTTTTTCCATCATTAAATATGCCTTAATAAAACCATCCAGGTCACCATCCATGACGGGTTGTATATTACCCACTTCATAATCGGTACGGTGGTCCTTAATCATTTTATAGGGATGAAAAACATAACTGCGTATCTGGCTGCCCCATTCTATTTTTTTCTTGGAACTGTTAACCGCATCTTTCAGTTCATTCTTTTTACGGAGTTCCAGTTCATATAAGCGGCTCCGCAGCATCTCCATGGCTCTTTCGCGGTTGCCCAACTGTGATCTGTCCTGCTGGCAAACCACTACAATGCCTGTTGGAATATGTGTCAGCTGAACTTTTGTTTCTACTTTATTTACATTCTGGCCGCCGGCACCACCGCTTCGCGAAGTTTCCATTTTTACATCTGCCGGTTTTATTTCTATGTTAATGGTATCGTCTACCAGGGGATACACAAATACGGACACAAAAGAAGTGTGCCGCCTTGCATTGCTGTCAAACGGCGATATACGCACCAGGCGGTGAACACCACTTTCAGCTTTCAGGAAACCGTAGGCGAAAGGCCCCTCAAATTGCAAGGTGGCGGTCTTAATCCCGGCACCATCGCCCCATTGCCAGTCCAGTTCAGTTACGGCCCAGCCCTGCTTTTCGCCATACATGCGGTACATGCGCGCAAGCATTTCGGCCCAATCCTGGCTTTCTGTTCCACCAGCCCCGCTATTGATTTGTAATACCGCCGTCAGTGCATCTTCCGGCTCATTTAGTGTGGCTTTAAGCTCAGCATCTTCAATCAGTGCCAATGCTTTTTTATAAGCTTCTTTTGTTTCTTCTTCGGTAGCATCGCCCGATTTCCAAAACTCAAAGAGCACGGCGAAGTCTTCTACGGCAGTTTCTGTTTGCTCGTATAACTTAACCCAGTACTCGTTTTGCTTAATATTCTTAAGGATTTCCGTGGCCCTTTTGTTATCATCCCAAAAGCCAGGACTCAGCGAGAGCTGTTTTTCGTCATTGATTTTATATCGTCGGTTTGCGACGTCAAAGAAACCTCCCCAGGACCGTAATCTGATCCCTCAAAACTTTGATTTGTTCTTGTGTCATAGCCGCGAAGATAGAAGAAAATGAGGAAATATTGCTGATTGTGATATTTAGGGGTTTTGAGGTTTTTTTAGCCAATCGCGCCCGGGTAAATCACTGCATCTCAAAATCAAAAAATCAGAAATAACGTGTAACTTCCGGTGTGTGCCGAAAATCTTTCTTGCAGTCAACCGGGCTTTACCAATAAGCATCACTGCAAAATTGTTTATCATGAAAAATTTTTTACTTTTTCTGTTATTATCTGCAATCATTTTTTCTTCCTGCAAAAAGGACAATGCGGTATATACCGTTGCAGATCCCAATTCACTTGACGGCGCAACTATAGCCCGTACCGGCAAGATTTCTTTTTCTGATGAAAGATATGACGAGGGCCTGGTAAAAATTTATATAAGAAAAGATGGAGTTCCGGTTTTGGCGCTTGAACAAATGAATTACCAATCGCTGTTTGATACAAACGTTTACCTGTCTTCCACCCAGGAACTGGCTACTACATCAATAAAAATATTCAGTGCTAAAAAACTGCATGGTAATATTTATCACCCATTATCGTCAGGTATAAATGCTCCGGCATTGAAATACCTGATTATCCAGGGAGATACAGATGCCGGCGCGGTAGCCAGTGCCATACTGGAATAAATGAACAGCCTGCGTCATAGGGATAGTTTTACAACATTTTTCTTTTTATCCCTTTCTTTTTGATGCTTATATTTAAACAATCAACTTTTTTTACCTAACAATAACGACATGCTTTCTGGCCTTCTTAACTGTTTTATTTATTTATTAAGCCTGCATTCAGGTAAACAGGCTGTGAATGTTTCCGCCTCACAAAAAGAGTGGATACAATTATTTAACGGAAAAGATCTTACAGGCTGGGACATTAAAATAGCCGGCCATGACCTCAATGACAATTTCAATAACAACTTTTATGTTAAAGACAGTATATTAAAAGTTGACTACAGCGGTTTTAAAAAATTTAATGCCGCATTTGGACATCTCTATTATAAAAAACCATTCTCATATTATATGGTTCGTGTTGAGTACCGTTTCACCGGCAAACAGTTAGAAGGCGGTCCTTCATACGCGTATCTCAACAGTGGCGTAATGCTGCATTCACAGTCTGCTGCATCGGTTACTAAAAATCAATGGTTTCCGGTATCACTTGAAATGCAGCTGCTGGCCAGTGATGACAAGGAAAAACGCCACAATGGTAACCTGTGTACGCCTGGTACAGAAGTGAGTATGAACGGTCAACCGGTAGCGGCGCATTGCATTGATTCAAAATCAAAAAATTCTTTTCTGAATGAATGGGTAAGTGCTGAAGCTGTCGTATACGGAGATTCGGTTATTCATCATATCATTAATGGCGATACCGTATTAACTTATGAAAAAATAAAAGTTGGCGGCGGTTTTGTCAACACCGGTATGACCTGGACCAGCGGAGGTTTTGCAGCTGACTCTCTTGAATGGATTAAAAAAGACGGCACACCACTTAGTTCCGGCTTTATTGCATTGCAGGCAGAAAGTCACCCGGTTGAATTCAGAAGAGTAGAATTGCTGGACCTGGAAGGATGCACCGACCCTAAAGCGGTTAATTATAAATCTTATTTTATAAAATCTGATAATTCAAAATGCAAATATAAGTAGCCACTGCAGGCATCGTTTTGCAAGCCTGTGTGTTACAAATAATAAAACCGCAGCACCATAAAGATGCTGCGGTTTTATTCTATTTTGGCTCAACCCATTTATATTATCGCCGGAACGCGAGAGAGAAAGCATTCCTTATTTTATTGCATCGACTATAAAAGCGGCTACATCTTTTTTAAATGCCGCTGCTGATGCATTATTGATATACATCATGTGGCCGGCTTCATAATACTTCATTATAATATTATTCTTCAGTTTTTTATCCAGTCCAAGATGATCAAATGTATATTCAGTACCATAAAACGGGGTGGCCAAATCAAACAATCCGTTTAGCACAAGAATTTTTAACTGTGGATTCAGTGACATAGCATTTGCCAAATCAGGGCCTGTACTGGGCGAAGCAGCTTCACCAAAAAAACCATTGCTGCGTGCATGTTTCCAGTCCCATTTAAAATCAGGAAAACTATAGGCACCCGGGTTATACGTTTTTTCCTTGCTTACTTTTAATTCAGTCGTATAATAATTCATAAACGTAGAAATAAATGCAGGGCTGATAGCATTATCTGCCGGATCGGAAAATGCGTATTCGCCCAGCAGATCCTGGCTGATACCTTTATAACGCGCATCGAGCCTTCCAATATCTGCATGGTCATTCCGTAATAACTCTTTTGAATATTGTGGCTGATTAACCCGCAGGTTTGCCTTGTCCAGGTAGTCTTTGCTTAAACCGGTATATGCAACCAGCTTATTCAATATTTGTTCTCTCTCTGCGGCTGGCAGCTGATCGCCTTTTAATAACGCTGAACTATATTCACCGGAAGCAAAATTTCTTACTTCTTTTAAAAACGCATTTAAATCAGCAGGTTTACCAGGAAGCTTATTATGAAACCATGAAGTGGAAGCGTAGGTGGGAAGATTAAGTACATAGGAGAGATCGTCTCCGGGTTGAAAAGCAAGGGTTCTGATGTCCAGCACACAGGAAACAAGTACCACACCATTTACAGCAATTCCCATATTTGCAGAAAGATAATCCACCACACCTGCAGAACGAAAAGTACCATAACTTTCACCCAATAAATATTTAGGGGAGTTCCACCGCTCATTGTCATTTACATATTGTTTGATGAACTGGCTGATGGATTTAATATCCGGATCAACACCCCAGAAATCTGCGTTTTTTGATTTACCGGTTGCGCGGCTAAGACCTGTGCCCACTGGATCGATCATTATAATATCTGATACATCAAGAATAGAATAATTATTGTCTTCCAGCTTATAAGGCGGCGGCCCGTTTAACCCGGGATCATTTACTACAATACGGCGCGGACCAATTACGCCCAGGTGAAGCCACATAGAAGCAGAACCCGGCCCGCCATTGTATGAAAATGTTACCGGTCTTTTAGTCAGATCAGTTTCAGCATCTTTAATGTATGCAGTGTATCCTATTGCTGCAATGGACTCATCTTTTTCATTTTTAATAATAAGCGTGCCCACAGTGGCGGTGTAATTGATAATCTTGTTGTCAATTTTTATACTGTGTTTGGTAACGTATTTTTCAGCCTTTGCAATGGTATCTATAGCTGGCACCGGAGCTGGCTGTGCGTTTAAGGTATTTGCAGTTATGGATAGCAACAAGAAAAAATTGGCAAGAAAACATAATTTTCGCATTTTCTAAAGTTTTGGTTTTAGGAAGAATAATCCGTTAAGATACAAAAAGTGGTTATTTACTGACAAATTTGCCGGCATTTTAAAAATGAACAGGGCACGGGCTTTGCAACTTCAACCAGGCAACTGGAATACAATCCATAAAATAGATAATGTATGGAAAGGATCTCTTGTAAAAAGCCCTTTCATAGTCATGTTGGTTTATGTTTTAACCATTCAGCATTTTAATAAAATAAAAAATCAATAAATGAAACATTTAAGAATTACAGGTATTGCATGTATAACTGCAATGGGCATTTTGCTGAACGCCTGCAATAACCAGCCGGCCCCCGAAGAAAAAACAGCCAGTACCGGCGATACCACAACAGCAGCGCAAAAGATTAAAGAAGAAAATATCAGTTATATAGCGGGTGACAGTACCATGAACAGCTTTCTGGCATATGACGAAAGCACCAGTAAAAAAAGACCGGGTATACTTATTATCCCGGAGTGGTGGGGACTCAATGATTATGTAAAAAGCAGGGCCAGGCAACTGGCTGCACTTGGTTATATAGCAGTTGCGGTTGACCTGTACGGTTATGGCAAAATAGCCGAAACGCCCGACAGTGCTATGAAACTCGCTGCGCCGTTTTATAAAGACCCGCATATTGCAAAAACCCGGTTTGACGCCGCAATGGAAAAATTAAAAACCTACCCGCAAACGGATGCACACAATATTGCAGCCATTGGCTATTGCTTTGGCGGCGCACAGGTATTAAACCTGGCAAGGCTGGGTGAAGATTTAAAAGGCGTGGTAAGCTTTCATGGGAACCTGACAGGCGTACCAGCAAATAAAGATTTACTTAAAGCAAAAATACTGGTATGCCAGGGAGAGGCGGACCAGTTTGTAAAACCTGAAGAAGTGAAGGCATTCAGAAAACAAATGGATTCTATCGGTGCCGACTATACGCTAAAAACATACCCGGGCGCTACCCATGCATTCACCAATCCGGCTGCAACAGCCGCAGGACTTAAATTTAAATTGCCCATTGCATATAATGGTGCCGCAGACACTGCTTCGTGGAAAGAAATGCAGCTATTTTTTGATAAAATTTTTAAATAAGAAATTTTACTTCCACTCTGCAACACTAAAAAACGCAGCAATGGCTGCGTTTTTTAAAGAAACCGGCACGGCAGCTATATCTTCCAAAAAAATCGTTTACATCAACACTTTCTCATTATTGACTTTTCTCTCCCATTATTGGAAAAATAAGCTAAATACGACCACCTAAGTACATGACTGTCAGACTGTAGAAAGATGGCACCCTAATGGAGATTACATATAGAGGATTAAAAAATTCTTTATATGAAACGCCCTGTAAGCAAACAAAATATCCAAAATGCCGCCAAAAGGAATTCAATATTTTTCTTTTTGTTGCTTATTGCCACGGACGGCTTCTCACAATTTAATGTTACGGAAGTAATTACGGATTATAACGGCTACTGGAAAAGTTCTGCTGTTGCTGTCAACAGTGTAAAACCCGACAATAGCCACAACCTGGTTTCATTTTCATATGGCGGCAACCGGTATTCTACAGGCGTTAATGATGCATTGCTTACCAGCCAAGGGCAAACTTTTATTGCGGGTGATTACCGCGCACTTCCTGTAACCAGCCCGGGCGCTGTTAACTCAAATACAAAAATAGGATTGGGATCTATGTATGATGGCGTTGTCAATGGAGCCAGTACACCCGCACCTGTTAACAATATTCCTAATTACCTTACTGATGGCATAAAAGGATTGGACCTCGGTACCTGTGTTGCAAATTTGCCTGCCGGTACATTGTTTTTCCCGGTAAACAAAATTCTTACTCATTCTATAGGCGATGGTAACCCTGACATTGTGATTACGCAGATAGCTGACCCTTCAGGATCGGCGGACCGGTATGAGTTTACAGATATCAATGGGGTGAGAGTGGGCAATTATGTTGATATTGTACTTACCAATATACCCCCGGTTGGTAACTGGACTGCCGATTTTTATGAAGCAAATAAAAATCCAATGGTACTTACAGGTGGGTTTACAAAAACAGATCGTTCTATACGTTTATGGGCGAGTGACCTGAGCGCTTTTGGAATTGACAACATCAATGCTTCCCGGATTGCTTATTTTAAAATCAGCCTGAGTGGTAACAGTGATGTTGCGTTTGTGGCATACAATAACAATTCAATTAATATTATCAATTCTTTGCTCCCCATTAAACTTAGCAGTTTTTCAGGCAAAGCAATCAATACACAGGTACTATTAAACTGGGAAACGGCTACTGAAATTAACAGCGATGTATTCACCATTGAAAGAAGTGCTGATGGAATTGCCTTTACAGCAATAGATAATATAAAGGCTGGCTATAATACTGCTACAGCTATTCATTACAGCTACACAGATAAAAACCCGGTAAATGGTAAAAATTATTACCGGCTTAAGATGGCAGATAAGGATGGCAATTTTGAATACAGTAAAGTTATCATTGTAAACAGCCAGGCTGATGCAACCGCTGCTATAAACGTATACCCCAATCCCGCAAAAAATTACATCATTACCAATCATCCTTTTGCAGGTAATAATGAACAGCTGCAAATTATAAACCTGCAGGGCAATGTACTATTGCAGAAAAAAATTACAACAGGTAGTTTTCAAACACGAATGGATCTGCCGTCTTTGGCAAAAGGTGTTTATGAAATAGTGTGGACCAATGGAAAAGTTTGCTCTGGAAGCAGGATTATTATTCAGTAAACGATGTGCATAACTAAGTGCAAAACAGGTGCAAAACAGAAAGGCAAAAAATTTGGAAAAGGCTATACCGGGATCGTATCTTCATTATGCAATTGAGAGGAAAAGAAATCTGTAAAAAGATAGAAAAAAATCTCAAACGAAAGCATCGGGTTTAGTAAATAGTACAGGCTTCGGCAGGTACAAAAAGACTAGATTTGGTGCTTTCTGCTTTTGTATACGCTCCCCACGAAAAATTAATGGATTATTAAGATTATCCCGGTTAGCCGCAAAGGGATCCTGAAGACGGCCCTCAGAAAAAAGACGTTAAGAAATATTTTCAATTTTCATTGGAGCGTTAAGCAAGGAAAAATGTTCTTGTTTTTTTCAAATCTATTTGATGAGCCTCCGCCTAACAGGCGCTTAAATGCCCGGCTTTATTCTTTCGCTGTAGCATGACAATGAAAATTTTAGGCTTATGGATAATTCCTGAATTATACCTTCAGCTTGCACACAAACTGTATTTAAGCAGCAGGATACGCAAACAGAACTAAGGCAATACAAATATTAACGGTTACTTTCTTTTACCAGCGCGTTGATTTTATCTTCCAAATCTTTTTGCAGGTTAAATGCTTTATCAAGCGCCGCCAGGCGGATATCAAATTTTTTGCGGAGATTTTCTGCAAGATTAGTGGCTGTTGTTAATTCAAGTGAAAGCTTTGACAGTTTATCTTTTGCTTCCTTATCGGACCGATCCTGGTTACCGGTCTCTTTTTTTAAGTTGTCAATTTTTTTGCGGGTGTTTTCTATGCTGGTTGCCAGATCTGGCAATTGCACCTGGAGTGAATCTATTTTGCGGCTAATATTTTGCTTTAGCTGCTGCAATTGTTCAACCTGCCGGGTTTTGTTATAATCTTTTACCTGAGAATGTCCTGCGTGCATGCTAAGAAGCAGTAACGCTGATAAATAAAGTTTCATAGCCTGATTTTCATTGATTTGGATGTCTGCCGGTGTTAAACGCTGCAATCGGTTGGATTAGTATTTCCGCTTATTTTTTTAATACTGATTATACTGTCAGAATGCGTACAAATACGCGGCTGGCATTTCTGATGGGGGTTTTGATTTGATGAGGCCTGTCTGATTTCTTTGCCTGCATGTGATTGAGTGAATACTTAGTTAACCCTCAAAAAGTCTGAAATCCTTGCTGGCAGTTTTTATTCTTCATTGTATTCAAAAAAAATACTGGCTTTTATACTATAGTTACGAAATCTTGCAAAATCATCTTTTCTAATTTACCTTTTGGTACTTTTTTTATGGAAAAAAAGTACCGCAAAAAAGCCAGTCGAAATCCCCGCCTGAATGACCAG
>JBDSOC010000290.1:0-20265 GCA_039915085.1 Chitinophagaceae bacterium | reverse complement strand
ACAATGATGCGGTTAATGAAAGAAAGAAGCAGCCTCAATGTGGTAAATGATCAATTGGGTTCTCCTACCTATGCTGCTGATTTGGCAAAACTGATACTTGACATAATAGCGGAAAGTCAGAATGATGAAAAAAAATGGGTGGCGGGTATTTATCATTACAGTAATGAGGGAATTATTAGCTGGTATGATTTTGCGATAGCTATCAAAGACCTTACAAACAGTAACTGTGAAGTACATCCTGTTCCCACTTCTATGTATCCAACACCGGCAAAGCGCCCTGCTTATTCGGCATTAGACAAAGGGAAAATAAAATCGGTTTATCATACACTTGTTCCGGCATGGGAGAAAAGCCTTTCTATTTGCATAAATCGTATGCAGTCCTGATTTATAAAACAATTTGGGAGCAGCTAACCACAGTTTTATACTGCGGATGCACAATTTAAAAGGCATTTTCATCTCCTTTAACGGTTCGGAATACCGTTAAAAATATGATGCGCATATCCAGCCAGATGCTCCAGTTTTCCATATACCAGATATCATGTTCTATGCGTTTTCTTAGTTGTTCATCATCTCTTATCTCTCCCCGGTAACCATGTACCTGGGCCCAGCCAGTAACACCAGGTTTCAGGAACTGGCGCACCATGTATTGTCCCATGATTTTAGAATAATCTTCGGTATGCCTTAGCATGTGCGGTCTGGGGCCTACTACACTCATTTCCCCTTTAAACACATTAATAAATTGAGGAAATTCGTCCAGGCTGGTACGCCGCATAAATTTACCTATACGGGTCAGGCGTTCATCGTTGCGCTGCGCCTGTTTTGTATTGGCCTCATTATTAATTTTCATGCTCCTGAATTTAAGGCAATTGAAAGTCTTGTTATCACGCCCTGTTCTTTGCTGGGCGAAGATTATGGGACCCTTTGATTCAAGCCATATAATAATGCCCAGCAGGGGTATCAGCCAGGATAGTATAAACACAATCACCATAAAACTTACTGCAAGATCAAAAAATCTTTTACGTCCGCGGCTGCTTACATCATCCAGCGGCTCACTGCGCATAGACAATACCGGCATATCTCTCAGGTAATTAATATGTACGGGTTGTTTAATAAAAAAACTGAGATCCGGTATAATACGGAAGCGTATGCATGCCTGGTCGGCCTGCTTTATTAAATCATAAATTACTTTTTCCTGTTCGGGCGCAATGGTTGAATAAATTTCATTCACCTCCATTTTTTTTGAAACGGTAAGCGCATTGCTGATATTACTCAGTATAGGGTAAGTAGAAAGTTCATGCACATTGATTTCTTCTTCGCAAAAACCAACAATTTGTGTATTGAGGCTTTCTTCTTCCAGGTAGGAGGCCAGTTTTTTTGCCATATCATTGTATCCAAGTATAATTACTTTTCTTGACAGGTGCTCACCATGCCTGAAATAATGACGCAGTAAAAGATATATAAATCTGTTTAGTAAAAGAAAAAAGCCGCTTAATACAATAACAGAAATAATAAAAATGCGTGACAACTCATTTTGCCGGAAAAAGAAAAGATACATCATGATTACTGCCAGCCAAAGAATATATACCCGCATGCTTTTCCTGGCAAATATTTCAAAAGATATGATGTGGTATTCATTGTAAATAGCAGATATCCAGCAAAGCACCAGCCATGAGGTATTGAGAAATAGCCAGAAGCGAAAATAAGTATTGACAAACTCTGGTTGTATCTTTGAAATAAAGACCAGGGTAAGCGTCACAGCAAGGTTCAGTGTCAAAAGATCCAGCCCGGCCACGGAGGCCTGCAAAAATCTGATAAAGCGACGATTCATAAAACTAAATTGAACGAAAAATGAAAAAAAGATCGTTGCCGGAAGTTCCTAATGCGCCTTCCTGATATTTTAAATTACCCCTGTAATAAATGGCATGCGCCGCGCCAGTTATCTCAGGCTGGTTTTATAACGAAAAAAAAGCTCCTTTATTCAATCGTTCGTAAAGAACTGATTTATGTAAGCGGAGCCGGCTGAATATATTGCGGAATACAAAACATTTATCAGGTAAATGCCATTGATTACAAAAAAACTACAGCATAGGGATTTGCCGCTCTCACACTTCATCTCTTAAGCAGCAGAAGTAACATCCCTGCTGGTCAATAAAACTTTTAGCGCTTAACTGCAATGGAGTACTTATAAAAAGGTGGATACCTGTCCGTAAGCGTCATTCAGATCTCCACAGCAATCAATAGCCGCTACGCCGATCCAACGTATATATTGTCACCTTTAGAAAAAGAATTCCCTTGTAACTATCACCAAAAAAACGATTCAAGTCCTTAGTTACCATTCACGGGGTGGAAATTCAGCTTTGACCAGCATTAATGGCTCAACCAAACAGGCATCACCTTATCACATCTCCCGTAATTCCCGTCTATTCAAACTGATTTTTGATCAGGTAGCCATTGTCCTTTAACAGTTTCTCTTTTTGAAAATGGTCAACATCTGCTGTTACCATTTCTTTTACAAGCATCGCCAGGTCATATTTCGGCTTCCATTTAAGCTTTGTATTTGCTTTTGTAGGGTCACCAATCAGCAATTCAACTTCTGTCGGACGGAAATATTTAGGGTCAACCACCACTACCTCCGTACCTTCTTCTAACTGGTAAGCGGGATCTGAACATTTCACTACATATCCCTTTTCCTTTGCGCCCTCGCCTTTAAAAACCACCTCAATACCCAGTTCGGCAAAAGCCATCCTTACAAATTCCCTGACGCGGGTAGTTACGCCCGTGGCAATCACAAAGTCTTCCGGCGTCTCTTGCTGCAGTATCAGCCACATCGCTTCTATATAATCTTTCGCATGCCCCCAGTCTCGTTGTGAATCCAGGTTACCCAGGTATAATTTATCCTGTAAGCCGAGTGCTATTTTAGCAACAGCCCGGGTGATTTTACGGGTTACAAAGGTCTCGCCACGTAACGGGCTTTCATGATTAAATAAAATTCCATTACATGCAAACATGCCATAAGCTTCCCTGTAGTTGACTGTTATCCAGTACGCATACATTTTTGCAACTGCGTAAGGGCTGCGGGGATAAAACGGGGTAGTTTCTTTTTGCGGCACTTCCTGCACAAGGCCGTACAATTCTGAAGTAGAGGCCTGGTATATTTTAGTCTTTTTCTCCATTCCCAGTATGCGGATGGCCTCAAGCAGCCTGAGTGTGCCTATACCATCCGTGTTGGCAGTATATTCAGGGGTATCAAAACTCACTTTTACATGGCTCATTGCACCCAGGTTGTATATTTCATCTGGTTGCGTTTGCTGTATAATCCTGATTAAGTTAGTAGAATCTGTCAAATCACCATAATGCAGCGTAAGACGCAGGTTTTTTTCATGCGGATCCTGGTACAGGTGATCAATACGATCGGTGTTGAACAGTGAGCTTCTTCTTTTGATACCATGTACATTGTACCCCTTGTCAAGCAGAAACTCCACCAGATAAGCACCATCCTGTCCGGTAATACCGGTAATCAACGCTGTTTTCATGTAAAATTCATTTAAGATTTAAAAATCGGCAAAAAAATAAATAAGTAGGATTCCTTAAGCTTTTGCGAATCTAAGGAAATACAAATTTATTGTTTATCTGAGAAAAAACGCTCAGCTTACCCCGGCAGCCACAGGCTTCCGTGATTGTAAAAAATCTTCGTAAGCTGCCTTAATGCCTTCTGTAAGTGGAATGCTGTGGCGCCAGCCAAGCGCATGTATTTTTGAAACATCCATGAGTTTGCGTGGTGTTCCGTCGGGTTTGGTTTTATCAAACAGAATTTCTCCTTTAAAACCGGTTGTTTCTTTTATAAGGTCAGCCAGTTCAGCAATACTGAGGTCTTCGCCTGTACCAATATTTACCAGCTCTTTTTTATTGTAATTGTTCATTAAAAACAGGCAGGCTTCAGCCAGGTCATCGGCATATAAAAATTCTCTTTTGGGTGTGCCGGTTCCCCAGACAGTTACGGAGGCATCACCATTTTCACGTGCTTCATGGAAGCGGCGGATAAGCCCTGGCAGTACATGCGAATTGGTAGGATGGTAATTATCACCTTTGCCATACAGGTTGGTAGGCATTACACTAATAAAATTGGCACCATATTGCTCCCTGTACGCCTCACATAATTTAATGCCCGCAATTTTAGCGATTGCGTAAGGTTCATTGCTTTCTTCCAGCAATCCTGTCAGTAAATATTCTTCTTTTATAGGCTGTGGAGCAAGTTTGGGATAGATACAGGAACTGCCGAGAAAAAGTAATTTTTTTGTTCCATTCTTCCAGGCAGAATGAATTATGTTAGACTCAATAAGCAGGTTATCGTAAAGGAAATCTGCCTTGAATGTGCTGTTGGCAATAATTCCGCCCACTTTTGCAGCGGCAAGGAAAACAAATTCAGGACGTTCCTGATCGAAGAAATCAGCCACTGACTGCTGATTGCGAAGGTCCAGCTCTTTAGAATTTCTTAATACCAGATTGTTGTAGCCTTTACTTTCAAGATTACGTCTTATAGCAGAACCAACCATACCACCATGACCTGCTATGTAAATTTTTTGATTATATTCCATTTGTGACTTTAGTGTAAAAATGCTATAAACTTAAGTTTGTAGTTAAGAAATGATGAATGGGTTATCTGAATGCGTATAACCATTGTTGTTTTTTAAAATACCTGCCCGTGCTGTCTTCACTGATTATCTCAACATTACTGGTTTCTATTTCTGCATGCATCATATAACCCAGTGACGGCAGTATAACTTTTACTGTTTTATTTTTAACTGAAACTACCTGCCCTTTCTGCATAACCAAAGGACCGGCGATAACACGAACCGTATCATTGAGGTTTACACTGGCTTTTTCAAGGCGAACGTCCGTATAATCGGAGAGAAAATCCCTCACCGCCTGGATCTCTTCACCGCGTACTTCTGCGGGTTTTCCCAGCCAGTATACAAAATTAATGATGCCCTCAGTAAGCCGGACGGATAACTGCTGTGTTTCGTCAACGCATACAAATACATAGGAAGTAAACAATGGCTCCAGCGTCAATTTTTTCCGGTCACTCCACTGTTTTTTTACCCTGTTCAACGGGCAATAATGTTCAATTTTTTTACGGCTGAGCAGGGTTGAAACTTTTTTCTCCCATCTGGGCCGGGTATACACTACATACCATTTTTTTGTTACGCTATACATAAAGGAGCCTGTTTGCATTTTCTTAATAATAAAAGAGGGCTTCGCTCCGCACACATGCATATTCCGCTGTTTCCAATCCGTAATGTTATTTACTCTTTTTCTACACCTCAGGTGTCTTATATTTATTTTATAAGCCGGTCTGCTACCACTACCATAACTGATAAAGCCGCAATAAAAGCCGGCAGCAACTGCCTGAAATTACTTACACTGGCAACTTTATTCCTGTTTGGTTCAACATATACAACATCATTCGATTTCAAATAGTAAAATGCAGATGTCAGTGTGGAAGGAGAATTTAAATCAATCCGCCTGACAATCTTTTTTCCCTCTTCCTCCCGTATCAGCAAAACATTTTCTCTTTTTCCGTAAATTGTTAAATCTCCTGCCAGCCCAATCGCTTCCAGTATACTTATTTTTTCATTTGGAACGGTAATCACTGTTGGATTGCCTACTTCTCCTAAAACCGTTACCCTGAAATTGAGAAACCTGATGGTTATTAACGGGTCTACAAGCAGTTTTTTGGTACTGAGACTGTCCACCATGTTTTCATTTAGTTCTTTTACAGTTAGCCCTACAGCCTTTATTGAACCTAAAACCGGGAACTGTATATTCCCATCTTCATTTACAAGATACCCTACGTTTTGAACCGTCGCACCGTTGGCGCTTGCCGAAGTTGTTGTTGGAATACTTGGAGCATTGAAAATCATCGTTGCCTCAGTATTCATACTACTCACATAAATACTCAATAAATCATTTTTATGAATAAGGGGAGATGGCGCATTATAAGCTGTTTGATAAATGCCATTTTGGATATCATAAAAATAAGTTGTCCTCTTGGTATTTACACAGGATGTAAGAAAAAGCACCGGTACCAGCAACAGTAATTGAAAAGTAATTTTTGATCCCGGGACATAACTCATAGTTATAACGTGGTGTATATTATCAATTAATTATGGCAGCAAAAAAGTTAGAAGGCTTTCCGTAGAAATAGAATGTTAACGCAGGTTATAAAGGATAATGGATTAAACCTACAATAGGAAGAATAGACGAGCTTAATGGTTGCACAAATGTATACAATTATTTTTACCAGCTTAACCGCAGAAGCTAAGCTTGCAGATAACTATACATGCTTTTATTACAATAAGCTACTGCAAAGGAAACAATTTTTTTCTTATAAAACAATGGTAAAAACCCCTGGTTACCGGAGATCTAAAACTACAGGTAAGTTATATTAGCAAATCAATTTTAATCAGTTGAGGATAAGCGAGTTATGAAATATTGATTTTTGAGTAAATCATTTAAACTTTATTATTAAAAAACAACCGTAATTATTTTAATATTGCGATAATATTACAGGTATTACCTGGTTGCCTTATTAATCATTTTAATTCCAGAGGTAGTTATTTTATCCGCTTTATTTGCGACAACTTTAGCAACTCCTAACTCTACTACGGTACCAAGCGCTTTTTTTACAATATTGGAGGATCCCATAACAAAAATCTTTTTTGAAACAAAACCTGCTGCCAAACCCAATGCACCTCTCAGCAAATTTTTACCAAAGCCTGGGGATTTGACCGTACTGCTAAAAGCACCCTTAATTAAATTAACCGGTTTAAGATCGTCAATCACTGCCCTGACTGAATGTTTCATCTCCAATTCCTGCTGAATGGAAAGTGCTTCCAGTTCTTCAATACGCGCTTCCAGCATGGCTGATGTATAAGTAATAGTTTTCATTCCTTATTTTTTAAAATTTTAGTAATGATAAAATTACTTACAGGTGTTTTCACCAGGCTTTTGCGGTTTAAATGAAAAATAATACCGGCAATACCATAAAATCCCGCCACAATAAAAAAGCCATAATAATTTTTTCCAAGCCATTCACCAATTACCAGAGCAATACCAATGCTTAAACTGAGTAAAAAGAAGGAAAACAAAATGCTCACCACTAATGTTGATGCTGCATCCGATACTGTATCAGATGCTTTATCCGCAATTTTTAATTTAAATAACGTTGCTTTAGTTTCTGCATACTCGCCTGCCTTAGAAATTAAGGACTCAAAGTGATTGGGGGTTGCTTCCATTTTGAAAAGATTTTATAGTATGCCGGTAGTTTGAATACAGTAAACATTTATGATAGCGCATTTTTGGCTTCATGTTTCAGAGAATTCATTTTCATTCTGCTTTTCTCTTCAACATCTTCCGCATCTGATTTCACATTTGAATAAGATTCTTTTACTCCATCTACGAAATCATTAAATGAACTTTTTAATGTATCTCCAAGGTCACCTGTTTTTTTAGAGATTTTTTTTCTTGTTTCAGAACCTTTGTCCGGAGCAAGCAATATACCTGCAAGCGCACCAACAGCAGCGCCTGCTAAAAAGCCTAATAATGTTTTAGTGTTAGCCATAATTATAAATTTAAAAAGGTTTTATGAATTTCTTACCTCACTCAGGTATAACCCCAAAACATTGCCAAACAATTTTTATTGATGGTTTGCAGCAGTATTTTTTTTAAGTGTTAGAGATTCATAAGATTTCATGTATTATTTATTGCACATGCAAAGCTGGAATGTGTACTATTTTCCACATTAAATTAATCGCTGCAAAAATAATTGTTGAAATCATTTTGAGAAGGTTTTAGTAACCTGCCTCTTCTGATTTTTTTAGGTTTGTAAATATGGCATAATTATATATAATTGTTAAAATATAGTAAGCGGAATTTTTTATTAATCATCAGGCTCAAAAATAAATTTTATAAAAGATATATGCAGAATGGAACTATGTTGCAATACTTTCATTGGTATTATCCACAGGGTGGAAGTTTGTGGGAAAAATTAGAATCTGGAATACATTGCTGCCATAAAGCCGCTCACCAGGCATGCCTTCAGGTATATGTTGATATAGTGGTAAACACCTCGCAGGCGCCCGGGAACAGCAATGAATTTGTATAACTGTGGATGATAACCATGACACACAGCCACTGGAAGCACCAGGAGACCCCTGGTTTAGGCCCATTGCATATGCTTTGATACTGCTGAGAAAAAATGGATATCCCTCTGTCTTTTACCCCGATATTTTAGCGCCACTTATACGGACAAAGGAGGTGATGGCAATGATTATGAAATCTATCTCCCTCCTCTGAAAACGTAGATAAGCTGCTGCTGGCACGTAAGCTGTATGCTTATGGTTTTCAAAAAGATTACCTGGATCATGGTAATTGCATCGGGTGGACAAGAGAAGGTGTAGCTGATATGGAGAAATCTGGTTGCGCTGTCTTATTATCCAATGGTGATAAGGGTTTAAAAAAATGGGAATGAGCATCATATAAAGGCAAAATATTTATTGATTATTTCAGAAAATTTAATAATGAAGTAAAGATAGTTGATGATGGGTTTGGAGAATTTCATTGTTTGCCTGGTTCAGTATCTGTATGGATCGAAAAATAACGGACGTTTCAAATACCTGCTATCCTAAACATTTTTATGGAACACAGACTCTATTTAAAAATTGAAAATGATATCCATTCAGCAAGGGTTACAGCTGTAACGCATCCCCATCATCAGTTATATCATGTAATATTTGAGGATGGATATGAAAATATGTTTTTTACAGATGTTGAAACCGGCAACTGGGTAGAAGAAGACATGGGTGAAACTGCACTCGCCGTTAGCTTTGGTTCAAAAGCCAATCAATTAAATGACACTTCTTTCAGGCCTGTCAAACCGCTTGCATGGTGCAGGGCTTCAATAGCTGATATGATAATCAATTTTGGTTTTTATACCTATAAAGAAAACAGCCAGACAGTTTTTGAAGTGTATGCTGATAACCATAAATTTTTGTGCAACCTTGTTAAAAATAAAAAGGGAAAATGGATAATATATGGCCTGGTATGGCCAATAATTGAACATCAGTACACAAACCAGGTACAGGTAATTATCAGCATATTTGAAGGTTTGGCAGACTTTAAATAAACCGCTTTTTATAACAGTCTGGTAAAACCAGGCACTTAAAACAACACGAAATGAAAAAAAATCTCTTCCTGAACTATTTAATTATTTTATTGTCTGTCTGCATGCTCAGCAGCTGCGAAGCAATAGGGGGAATATTTAAAGCAGGCGTATGGTCAGGGGTATTGCTGGTAGTAGCAGTTATTGGGCTTATCATTTTTATTATTTCCAAGGTTGCGGGCAAGAAATAATTTCCCGGAATAAGAAAAACACACAAAAAAAGAGGATACATAAGTACCCTCTTTTAACCCTAAAACCAAAACCCTCTACCTATGAAATGATGTATTCAATAATCTTAATTGCATAAAAGCATATGTAATGCCATTAAGCTGGCAACGAATCAGTTTCCTGAGATTATCATGCAAAAAAGGCTCGTTTAAAATAGTTCTGTACGCGATTATCATTTTTTTTTCACTTACTTCACAAGACTTCAGAATATCATCCTGATCTGCTATCATCATAACATTATCCTTCACAGAATCTGGTTCAATCAAATATTTCATATCGCCACCCATTGTTTCGATCTGACTTGACAATTCGTTGGCGTATTGATTCGTTTCCTGTGCCAGGGTTAAAACAGTCCTTTTTAATTGTTTGTCATTTACTTTACATGCAAAAGCCTCATATTCACTCTTTCTTTCTTGTAAAAGTTTAAAAAGAATGTCTAACTTTTCCAGCACAAAAACCGGAATTTTGTTAACAGTTGAAAATATCATGGCAAGCTTTTTATGGTATTAGAGAACAACGGATCATTATCTGAAACCTGTAACGTTCTATCCAATTTACATACCATTTTTTTGTTGACTTATCAGAGCGTATTTCGGAAAATCAGGTGGGAATTTTTTATTGATATGGGAAATCTTTCCCCATATTGCAGGCGTAAAATAGAAATGAATGAAAAGAATTATAGACAAATTGAAAATTCATAACCGCATTAGAGTTGGATATGGAACCGCTTTTTTTCTTTTACTGATTTCTTATGTCATTACACTTTATAGTAACCAGCAGCTGTTAAAAAAAGCTGAATGGGTGGATCATACCAATAATATAATTATACACCTTGAAAAAATTATGTCTGATATAAAGGACGGAGAAACGGGTGTGCGCGGGTATGCAATTATGAAAGACCCCCGTTTTTTGGATTCTTATTACACAAGTAAAACCCGGGTGGATGCTGCCTATAAACTACTGAAAGAAGAAACTACTGATAATCAAATTCAGCAGCAAAGACTCGATACCTTAAACAACCTGGTAGATAAAAAATTTGGAATTATGCAGCAGGGTATCCAGCTTTTAAGTGGAAGCAATTTTATAATAACCGACAGCATCAGGGCTGTTATCTACAAAGGAAAAAATGCAATGGATTTAATCCGTTCGCTGGTAACACGCATGCAGATACGCGAGGAAAAGGAATTAGATGAAAGAAGAGAGGGTGTAAAAAACCGGTTTCTTACCCTTAGTATTATAATCATCGTTTCGTTGATTATCGCATTTTTATTGCTCATATTTGGTTTTCTGACTTATATGAGAGAAAATAAAGCAAGGAGAGAGGCCGATGAAAAAGTGCATCAATACCAGGAGCAGTTGCGGGAACGAATTTTGGAGCTAAGAAGCGTTAATAAAGAATTGCTGCAAATGCGCAGTATTGAAAAATTTGCTTCCACTGGCCGTATAGCCCGTACAATTGCACATGAAGTGAGAAATCCGCTTACTAATATTAATCTTGCGATGGAGCAATTGAAAAGTGAAATGGTGAATGGTGAAGACAATATTATTTTATTTGAAATGGTTAACCGCAACAGCAACCGCATTAACCAGTTAATTACCGATTTGCTGAATTCTACAAAATTTGCAGAATTAACTTATGGAAAAACATCTATAAACACTTTACTGGATGAAGCGCTTGACCTCGCAAAGGATCGGATTGCGCTGTACAATACCAGGGTGGTTAAACAGTATAGTTCAGATATTTGTGATGTAGCAGTGGATAAGGAAAAATTAAAAATTGCTTTTTTAAATATTATTGTAAATGCCATTGAGGCAATGGAACCCGGGAAAGGAATTCTTACAATAACAACAAAAGGGGAAAATAATAAATGTGTAATTGAAATGGCTGATAATGGATCGGGCATGGACAAAGAATCACTGGGCCGGCTGTTTGAGCCCTACTTTACAAGTAAGCCCAAAGGCAACGGCCTGGGGCTGACCAACACCCAGAATATCATCCTCAACCATAAAGGAACCATTCAGGCTGAAAGCGAAAAAGGGAAAGGTACCACTTTTACAATAGCACTTAATTTTGTGCAGTAGCTTATCCGGCGTTTAATCCCATAATTTAAAAAGCCTTCATAACAAATGAAGGCTTTTTATGTAAAAAAATAGAGAATTATTAAAGGTTTTCAATCCATTTTATTACTTCATCTTTTGTTTTTCCTATTTTTTTCTGAACACGTCCTACCAGTTCATCATCTTTTCCTTCTTCATATAAAAGATCATCATCAGTAAGATCTGCATATTGCTTTTTTGCTTTGCCTTTTACATCGTTCCATGCGCCATTCAATTTTAATTTCCAGCTTTCCATAAAGTGATTTTTAAGTGTTAAAAAAATTGTGTTGTTATCAATCGTTAGCTCCACGTATTACCCTCAGCAATATGGATATAATTGCAATTACCAGCAGGATATGTATAAGGCCGGTTGCATGATATCCAAGAAAACCAATTGCCCATACTATTACAAGTACTAAGGCTATAAGATATAAGAGATTTCCCATCCTGATAAATTTTTAGGTGAATAATAAATGTAGTAATAGTTATACTGGTTCTATATCTAAAATGTTTGCCAGAATCCTGACAATGTATTTACTGGATATATAAAAAGACAGTAAGCAATAACAATGGAAAGTGGGGATATTTTTGGGGAATTTTTTCTACAGCTGTAATAAAATGAAAATAATATTTTAATTATCAGAGTAATTTTTTGATTGCATAATCTATTACTTCTCTTGTAAAAGGTTTGCTGATAAATAAATCAACTCCTTCAAGCTGGGCTTTTTTGCGTTCTATTAATCCGTCGTGGGCTGTAATCATAACTATTTTTATATCCGGGTAATTGGTTTTTACATATTGAATAAAATCCAGCCCTAAACCATCAGGTAAATGATTATCAAGAAATAATATAGATGGAATGTCCTTTTTTAAGGATTCCTTTGCGCCTGCCAGGTTATTAACAAAAGAGGGTTTTAATTGCTTTTGCCTTAATATTCCGCTTAACAGGAAACAGATGTCCTCTTCATCGTCTACTATAAGGGCTTTCAATGTTTCATTAATTGTATTGTTTATAATTTCCACCGGGTTACATATTTAAAACAATTCTCTTTCACAGTATATATGCAGCAATTAATCTGCCAGTAACTTATCTATTCATTTGAGCAACAGGATAACATTTTAATGTTCAAAGTGCCGATAGTTAAATGATTATGCAGAATATTTTTAAAACAGAAAGTATTTAAAATCTGGCAAGCTATTTTTATAATATCATTGTCTAATATATAAATATAATTAAGGTTCCTGCATTTGGTTCCTGTAATCAGCATTGCAGGCCCAACAGCTGTTTTTAAAATAAATTTTATTATGCCCGATAAAGTTAAACAGATATTTTCTTTTCTAAAGCATGTAATACATGAATTTATTGACGATAAAGCATTGAAATTCAGTGCATCCCTTTCTTATTATACTATTTTTTCTATTGCCCCTTTTCTGGCTATTATTATCGCTTTTACCAGTTTCTTTTTTAACAAGGAGGCAATACAGGGTGAATTGTACCCGCAGATTAATCAATTGGTAGGTCATGACGCAGCTTTACAGGTACAGCAAATGATTACAAATATCCATGTATCAAAAAATAGTGGTTTTGCAACAGTGGTGAGTTTTATAGTTTTAATAGTGGGTGCAACAGGTATTTTCAGCGAAATACAGGATTCGATTAATCATATATGGGGCTTAAAAAGTAAACCAAAACGCGGTTTAATAAAGATGGTGTTGAACAGGCTGATTTCTTTTTCATTGATTATAAGCCTGGGTTTTTTGCTGATGGTGTCGTTGTTACTGAACACTGTGGTGGATGCGATGAGTAAACAATTATTGAAATTATTACCCTCTAATGGGGTGTATCTGGTAGATATTCTTAATAATTGTCTGATGTTTATCCTCCTTTCTCTCCTTTTTGGCATTATTTTTAAAGTTTTACCTGATGCAAAGATTAAGTGGAAGGATGTGATGGTAGGCGCGATTACAACTGCCATACTTTTTATGATAGGTAAATTTTGCATCGGCTTTTATCTTGGTCATAGTAACCTGGGCATTGTCTATGGAACGGCAGGGTCAATAATAATTGTTATGTTGTGGGTATATTATAGCGCCGTCATTTTATATTTTGGTGCCGAGTTTACAAAAGTATATGCGAAACAATATGGCGGAGAAATTTTGCCAAATGTGTATGCTGTCTGGATAAAAACTAAAGAGATTGAGTTGCCTTCGAAAGGAAAGAACTGAACAAATTTTTAATTAATTTCAATACTTAAAATAACGACTTATGAAGCGCATTCTTCTTATTGATGATGACATGGATATGTGCACATTGCTTGGCCGGTTCCTGCAACGCAAAGGATTTGAAACTGATGCGGCTTTTAGTGGTAATAAGGGTATTGCAAAGTTCAAAGAACAGCATTTTGACGTGGTATTGTGTGATTTCAGGCTAGGGGATAAAGAAGGCAGAGAAGTGCTGAAGGAAATTAAAGAAATTAACCCGCACGCGGTAGTTATTATTATCACAGGCTATTCTGATATAAAAATTGCCGTGGATGTAATAAAACACGGGGCCTTTGATTATATCACAAAACCACTTATTCCTGAAGAAGTACTTAATGTGATTAATAAATCCCTGCAGGAACCATCTTCACCAGGTGCTGGTGGATCAGCGGTAAAAAGGAGTTCAGGTGCCTATACAGGCGATGGTGAATTTCTAAGGGGCCAGGCAGGAACAACCAAAGAATTGTATAAACAGATAGAACTGGTGGCACCTACCAATTACAGTATCATTCTTTATGGCGAAAGCGGCACCGGTAAAGAAGTAATGGCCAAAACCATTCATCTCTCCAGTGCACGTAAAGACAAACCATTTGTTGCGCTGGATTGCGGTACTTTGTCAAAAGAACTGGTAGGCAGTGAATTATTTGGACATATGAAAGGTTCTTTTACAGGGGCACTGGGAGACAAGGAAGGCCTTTTTGAAGTAGCCAATGGGGGTACGCTTTTTCTTGACGAAGTTGCCAATCTCTCACTTGATATACAGGCATCGCTGTTAAGGGTTATCCAGGAAAGAAAGTTCAAAAGAGTGGGTGGCAATAAAGAGATAAATGCAGATGTTCGGATCCTGGTAGCTTCCAATGAAAATTTGCAGGATGCTTACCGCAGGGGTAAGTTCAGGGAAGATCTTTACCACAGGTTCAATGAGTTTTCTATAAATATTCCGCCGCTGCGCGAGCGTAAAGAAGACATTACACTTTTTGCAGATTTCTTTTTAAAACAGTCCTGCGCAGAATTGAATAAAGAGATTGCCGGATTTGAAGATGAAGTAATGCAGATGTTTATCAATTACTCATGGCCGGGAAATTTGCGTGAATTCAGGAATGTGATACGCAGGGCGGCACTGCTTACCAACTCCGGTTTAATTGGAAGCAAAGTTTTGCCATGGGAAATGACGCAGCACAATCCGTTAAAAGATGACAATATAGCTACCAGTACAATCCCTGTATCCTCACCTGTATCAAATGCAGCTACTGTTTCACCCATTGTTGCGCGTCAGCAACCGTTCGATTTAAAGAACGCGGCTTCACAGGCAGAATATGAAACAATTATGAATGTGCTGAAGCAGGTTAATTTTAATAAATCCAAAGCGGCAGATATTTTGAAAATTGACAGAAAAACACTCTATAATAAACTTCGTGTGTATGAATCCCATCAGCATAACGGGGAATAAATTCTACAGTTATTAATAAAATTGATTGAAAAATCAAATAAGCCCCTGACTGGCAGGGGCTTTGGTTTATTAAACGACTTGCCTGATAAGGGTACAGGCTTTGCCCCTTTATTGATGAGTAATCGAAAAAAAATAATAACCTTAAAAACATAGTTTATGACATCACCTGGAATTATGACGACTTTAAGCTACGTGATAGAAAAATTGCGCTTAAAAAGAAAAGACAATGAGTTCACCATTGCACCGGAAGGATTTACCATTGGTAATGGTAAATTTTATAAACCTGAAGATTTAACGATACTAAAAACCTATCGTTTTGAAGGTGACTCAGATCCTTCAGAATCATCTATTCTATATGTTATTGAAGCCAATGATGGTTTGATTGGGTATAGTATTGATGCCTATGGTGTATACAGTAATCATGACGATGATGGTTATGACGATTTTATCAGGAAAATAAAAGTGGAAGACAGGGACGAACAACAACTTTTTGAATAATAGCAATCTTTCTTATAAATCTGTTTTTATTTACTAGCAAAGGCCATTGAATTTTTTCAATGGCCTTTCTTTTGCCCGGCACCTTCGTTTTTCATAAGTGGTAATAAAGTTTAAATTATCTATTCATCAGTATCTTTATAAATAAACAATCATTCATTTTAATGCAGGCTTTTTCCAATCGTATAACAGAACTTTTTGGTATTAAATATCCAATTATACAGGCGGGTATGGTTTGGGCCAGTGGCTGGAAACTGGCAAGTGCAGTAAGTAATGCCGGTGGACTAGGTGTTATTGGAAGCGGCAGTATGTACCCGGATGTATTGAAAGCACATATTGATAAATGTAAAGCGGCAACCAATAACCCTTTTGGTGTAAATGTGCCATTGCTTTATCCTGGTATAGAAAAACATATTGCCATTGTTATTGAAGGAAAAGTGCCAATAGTGTTTACTTCGGCCGGTAATCCGGCAACGTGGACAAGTATATTAAAAAAAGAAGGCATTACTGTAGTGCACGTGGTAAGCAGCAGCAAATTTGCAAAAAAGGCAGAGGCTGCAGGCTGCGATGCTGTGGTAGCAGAAGGCTTTGAAGCAGGCGGGCATAACGGCAGGGAAGAAACCACGAGTATGGTATTGATACCCGCAGTAACCGCAGCAGTTAAGATCCCGGTTATTGCGGCAGGTGGAATAGCGAATGGCCGGCAAATGATGGCGGCCATGGTAATGGGTGCTGAAGGAGTGCAGATGGGTACCCGTTTTGTTGCCAGCGACGAAGCATCTTCTCACACAGAATTTAAAAACATGGTGATTGCAAGCAATGAAGGTGATACCCTGCTGAGCCTTAAGAAAATAGTGCCCGTAAGACTGTTGCGTAACAGTTTTTCCATTGCTGTAACAGAAGCTGAACAGCGTGGTGCTTCAGAAAGTGAATTGCTGCAATTACTGGGCAGGGGCAGGGCAAAAAAAGGTATGTTTGAGGGCAATGTTGAGGAAGGCGAACTGGAAATAGGCCAGGTAAGCGCTATTGTAAAAGATATAAAACCTGCAGCACAAATTCTTTCAGCAACCTGGCAGGAATTTGAAGAAGCCCTTCGTAATCCATTCAGAATAATATAACTTTATGGTGATATAGTGTGAGTGGTTTTGCGCAGGTAATTATCCCCCCAAACTGCTTTTATGAAAAATAAATGTATACCCATTATTATGTTCCTGCTGCTTGCAGGCTTTTTTTCTTTTGCCAATAGCGGGGGTAAAGAAAAAAAAGAAGATCCTCCTGATTTAAATGGCGTTATTGTGGCGGCGCAAACCGGCAAACCAATAAAGGATGTGAATATAACGGCCTATAATAATTCAAAAAAAGAAAAGTCTGTTATCAGCAATGCCAATGGTATTTTTTCACTGGTGGATCTAAAACCCGGCATTTATAAATTTGTATTTCAAAAAGAGGGGTTTGAAAAAGTTATCCGCGAAAAAATGGTGCTTAAAATAAATGAAGGTTACCAGCTTACAATACAGATGTTTGAAGAAGAAAATATTTTTGATTTGATGCCTTCCCCGTTGCGGTTTGGCAATGGAGATTAACGCCAGGTACATTGAATAAAAAAACGGGGCATGTGCCCCGTAAATTAAACAAACAGTATATGAAAGCCCCCGGAGGCAGATGATAATCTTATTATAAATCTATTGTTCTGTCGTCTTCATCCCGATTGCCATTTTTTATTGTAACCCTTTCTTTCTTAAAATAATGTTTGTATTTACTGGTAATAGTTGCCGGCTGTGTTTTACCATTAATAATTAATTCTCCTTTTTTGTATTCAATATCGTAAGTTTCATTGGCATTCAGCAGGCCATCTTTATCCATTTCTGTCAGCATCATTTTGTAATCTTGTAATTCTTCTGCTACCCTCTTTACATTTTCTTTTGCTTTTTCCAGTTCTTTGCGAAAGTCTTTGTTCAGATTTTGATTGATATTCTTTCTTGCCTTTTCCAGATCTTCCTTCATCCTGCCTTCATTCATTTTTAGATTTTCTTTGGTCTGTTCCAGTTGATGCTGTAACTCTTTCATATCAAACGCTTTTAATCCGGCCATGGCTTTTCTTGTTTCGACAAGGGTGTTCTGCATTTCTTTTTGCAGTTTTATACCATCTGCGTTATTAATTTCAGCCTGGGCTTTCTGTATATCAGCCTGCATTTTTTTCCAGTCAATTTGTTTAAGTGATGCCTGTACCTGCAATTGTATTTTTTGCATATCAATATTTTTCATGGCTTTTTCTATCTGCTCATGTATGTTTTCCGCGTTTATTTTTTCGAGGGATTCTTTAAGATCGCGGTGCATTTTTCCCCAGTCTTTATTCTGCAACTGCTTTTCAAGATTTTCCTGTGCCCTGTGTACATCATCGATTGCTTTATCAAGATCGCCGTTAATAACAGTCTTATCTTCTTTTATTCTTTGTTTTTCCGGCAGGGTATCATTTTGCTGGTGCTGAGCAGGACTGACAGACGGTTTATTTTGCCATGCGATGCCCGCAAGGCCGGTGCAACTAATAAGAACGATGGCCATAAAGGCGGCAGGTTGTAGTGTGCGTACCATAAGGTTAATTTTCAGTTGTGTTAGTTATTACGAATGTATTCGTACAAAAATACGATAGATTTCGTAAAATGTTGCATGGCATGATACATTTTTTTTATTTTAACATCTGTGAAGTCAGCAATGATACGCTATACATCGGGGCTCTCCCTGGGCGGAAGACTGGCCATAAAATCATCAATGCGCTGCCGGCCCTTGGCCAGCATACCTTTCATTTCAGCAGGATCAAAATTTAAACCGCCTGCACCGCCACCCAATGCGGCTTCCGGCCTTATTATATAAATATTCAGCGGCTTTTTTCCTGTAAAAGGATTATTAAAAGGTATGTTGAAAAATTTGTTGATATCAGTTTGCGACAAGCCGGCCTTTATCATTTTTTTCTGTACACTGGCAATGTATTGTAACGCCCGGTTATAGAGTGCGGGCATGCGTATATCATTAAGGCTTACATCTGTTGTAAAAATATCAATGGTATCTTCGAGGATGTCCAGCGAATTATCAAAAACCTGTTCTTTCGGCTCATATTTTTCAGGAGATAAAAGAATTGCATAAATTTCATCTGCGCCCGCATCAATGGCCAGCTGAACACCAGCATATTCACGAACGCCACCATCTACATACTGGCGCAACGGCAAAGTGCCTTTTTTTATTTCAATGGGCGGCATAAAAACCGGCTGACAGGAAGACGCCATAATTGCGTGGCGCATTTCATTGGGACTATCCAGTTTCAGCACCTCATAATCAGTTTCCGGTTTTGCATTTGTGGCAGCGAAATAAACAGGTTGGGCAGTTTGCAGGCAAACTGTAGCAAAATATACTTCTTTGGATGATTGCATTACCTGTTTGCAAATCTCATCTGTATAATGATCTGCAATTAAAGCAGCCAGCGGAGTAGCATCAAATAAGGAAACATCATGCAGCAGGCGATCGCCAAGATTACCTTGTGTAATTATCTGGTCGGTAGTAATGCTGGTATACAATTGTTCCAGTGTATCCAATTCTCCTAAAGAAGCAAAGGGCACAATAAGCGAACCTGTGCTGGTACCTACAAAAATGTCAAAACTTATATCAGGAAAATTAGCTTTCAGGTTTTTAAGTACACCAACCGCGAAGGCGCCTTTACAACCACCGCCGCTAATTACCAGTGCTCTTTTAGCCATACTATTTTTTTTAACTATTTCTTTTTTATATTATCAAACGGATCGAACACGCCGTCTTTCTTTTTTTTGTGTAAAAGATTATATCCTATGCCGCCCTGGAACCACCAGGTATTAAGACCATAATCGCGGTGAGCAGAAAGGCCAACTACCAGTAACTGGATCAATTCTATATGAAGCAAACCGCCTATTAATTTCTGGTGATTGGTTCCCCACAGGTATTCTGCCTGTAATTGCACATTCAGAATAGATCCCTTACCAGGGGCGCCCATGGTTGCCAGCTTTACTACTGCATTGGGCCCGAATGTTCCGTCAAATTTTTTATTGTTGAATATGGCGCCTGCAGTGCCACCCAAACGGAGTAACCCGGGTACAATGGTTGCCTGCGGTGATAGCCTGAGGCCACTTATAAAAAGATCCGGCGATGTGGTAAAATTAGTAGCAATACCATGATGCTCCTGGAGGTACATTACCCATCCTTTTGGAAATTCAGGATCTTTTTGGGCCCTGGCAGAAAGAAAAATAAATAAGCAGGCTATACCGGTAAACAGTTGTTTCATTAAAAATAGTTTAAACGCTGTGTGAAACTATTTTAAATTATAAATATGAACAATACCACATAGTGGGTAGGAGATGTGGTGATGTGAGGTTGTGTGATGCCCGGCCGATGAATATTTCTAGCGTGTCTGATTTTTGATTTTTTGGAGGTGCAAATTACATCATCCCGGAAGCGCCAAAGACGTGCAAAGTAAATGGCCCGGGCCATA
>JBDSOC010000287.1:0-28873 GCA_039915085.1 Chitinophagaceae bacterium | reverse complement strand
CGGATATAAACTTTTTCAGCAATAACTCTTTGCGGCTGCGTGAAACATTAACCGGTGAGCCATCGCTCATCAGCAGGTAACCGCCTTCCCCCCGCACATATTTTTCAATTTCATTTATGTTTACCAGGTGTGAATGATGAACTCTTTGGGTTGCATAAAAAAAGATTTATAGTGTTTTGATTTTGTCTTTCCTTGTAAAAATAGCAGCCCGTGGAAGGATTGATAAGCAGGAATGTCTAACTGGCTTTAATAAAGGGCAACTGTATCGTTTAAATGTGCCGGTGACATAACACTAAATAAAGAAATGCACTTGCGGAGTATACTAAAATAAAAAAGCCCCTCATTACTGAGGAGCTTTTTACATACATAATAAATTGATTAAGCTTTTTTTGTTTTATCTTCTTTGCCACAGCACTTACCACCTTTTGTGCAGGTCTTCTTTGCTTTTTCCTTATTTTTTCCTTTATCTCCATGTGCAAAAGAAACACCAGAAATTAAGAAGGCTGCAGTAGTCAGCATCAATAATTTTTTCATATAACGATTTTTTATTTTAGACAAACAAATATAACCTTCTGCGGTCAATATTCTAAATTCCGGCTGTTAAAATCTGTATTACTAAGCTTTCTCAAAACCTCCTTTTCTCTGCCAGCTAGTGCGGCATTTTTCTCTTCGCCCACCAGAAAAAGCGATTATAGCGCCTTTTCTCTGATAGCGCTGTACGACTATTCTCCTCTTTGTCCTCTTAGCCTAGGCTGGCCAGCACCGTAACACCTCCCTGGACCATTTGGTTTAGCTGCACTTCTACCTTCGTTCCAACAGGCAGCAGAACATCTACCCGGCTACCGAAACGTATGAAACCCAACTCATTGGTTTGTGATACCTTCTCACCCACCTCCAGATAATTGATGATGCGTTTGGCAAGTGCTCCCGCTATCTGCTTTACCAATACTTCTCCTTTTGCATGACGGATTACTATCGAATGACGCTCATTTTCAGTAGAAGATTTTGGGTTCCAGGCAACCAGGTATTTGCCTTTATGGTATTGATTATAGGTAACTTCTCCGCTGAGTGGGTTGCGGTTTACATGCACATTGGCCGGGCTCATAAAAATGGAAATCTGTAAACGCTTTTCTTTAAAATATTCTTCATCAAACATTTCTTCAATTACCACCACCTTGCCATCTGCAGGCGCCACTACTTTATTATCATCTTTGGTAAGCTTCCGGTTGGGTATGCGGAAAAAGGAAATAATAAAAAGTAGAAGTCCAAACAGGCCAATAAAAATTATCCAGCTGAGCCAGGGCAGGCTATAACTGATAAAATAAAATGATAATAAATTGAGTATAGCAAAAATAATGGCGGCAATAGCAATTGGTTTATAACCCTCTTTGTGTATGTACATTGCAGAAATGTATTGAAGGGCAAAAATAAGGAAATGGCGGGTTTAAATGCCAATGTATAATTACGGTAGCGTGGTAACAAGCGGGTAAAGAATAAGGTGTTGTATTTGACGGCTTTTTTATCTCATAACCAAAGCTATATACAGCCATACAAAAGGAGTAGCCAGCAGCAGAGAGTCAAAACGATCTAAAAATCCACCATGGCCCGGCATAATACTGCCGCTGTCTTTTACACCTGCCATGCGCTTTAATTTACTTTCAAAGAGATCACCCATTGTTCCAAAAACAGCTACAATAGCTGCTATGATGGCACCATCTTTCCAACTTAAACCTAACCAGTAAGTAATAAGTGAGATAACCACTACGCATAATACAGCACCTCCTGCGGTTCCTTCCCAGGTTTTTTTAGGAGAAATTTTTGAGAATGGTGTTTTCCCAACCAGTGAGCCCACTATATACGCCATGGTATCATTTATCCAGATGGAAAAAATGATACCCAGCGCAAGTATAAAACCCATTTCAAATACATTGCCTTTATTGGTCATCCAAGATTCTCCAAAATACCTGATGTCCATCATCAGTCCAAGGCTCAATGAAATATACAATAGGCCAAATGCAGAATAAGCAATATTTTTTAATTCAAGTTGTTTTGCCAGCAGCAATTCACTGACCGGTAAAACAAAAACAGCAATCAAACCCAGCCACCATCCAACAGCATTTAATTTAATACCAAAAATGCTAAAGGAATCATTGGTAAAATAAAGCATGATACACCAGCCGGCAATCATAACACCGTATTTATGAAAAGTGCTGATATCAGTATATTCTTTATCAATCAGGCAAACCAATTTCTGGTATTCTGTCCAGCAACCAAAATGAATAATAGAGAATAAAATAAAAAAGCTCCATTGGTTCCACAGCAATCCGGCCAGCATAACGGCTACAAATACCCCGGCAGTAGCAGCCCTTGTTTTAAATGTTGCAATGTTTAGTGCCATAGTTAGTTATGCTATTCAGGAAGGTTACACGAGCGTAGACTCAAAAGAAGGACCATCCATGGGTGGTATTTTATTGATATTTCTTTTAAAGGAAACCTGCTGAAACAACCGCAGTAATAATATCAGGGCAATAAGTGCGGGCAGTCCCATCCATATAGGCGCATTGTCATCTACGGCTTCTCTTACCGGTTTGCCGTTGCTGTATAAATAATACATGTAGCAGATGGCAAATGCGTTGTTAAGAAAATGCGCTGTCATATTCAGCCAGATACTTTTTGAGTAATAAAAAAGCAGCCCCAGCACCATGCCCAGTGCAAACCTTGGCAAAAATCCGAAATAAGAAAAATGCACTGCACTAAAAATTAAACTGGTTATTACAATTGCCACCATCGGTTTTTTGAACCAGGCAATTAGTATTTGCTGTAAACCACCCCTGAAAAGTGTTTCTTCAAACACGGCGGGAAAAAGCGCCATTACAATTAATGAAAAGATAAATTCGCCGGGCGAACGCATCGCTGCCAGCGCTTCTACCTGTGAGTTGTAATTGTCTTCCAGTTTTTTAAAAAAAGTCTCCAGTGATTTGGTAAGCGGTATTGCCTGGTTCAGTTCGCCCAGCGCACCTACCAATGGCAGGCAAATCATTATAACAGAGACCGTCAGTATTAATTGTTTCCAGTTAAAGCCTTCTTTATAGCCAAGCCACTTAAGCGGTGTCCGGCTCATGAGCCTTGCCGTAATAAGTGCCGGCAGAAAAAACATAAATAGTACGGAGACCATCTGCATCAGCCTGGCTGCATTGGTAAATTTCGGATTCAGCATGTCTTTCTCAAATGTCATTGGTCCCTTGCCCGTCATGGCCATCCACACGCCCAGGCCAACCAGTCCGCCTACTACCAGGCCGGCACCCAGCAATCCTATTAGTATAAAAAATGCTGCTGAAGGTGAAATACCTTTGAATTCATCATATTCATCTTCTACCATAGACTTCCGGATATTTTTTTTAAATTTGCGGTTCTTTTGAAACCAATGATAACAATAGGCAAGATACAACTTCCGGACTTTCCATTACTGCTGGCGCCCATGGAGGATGTGAGCGATCCCCCTTTCAGGGCCGTGTGCAAAGACAATGGCGCGGATTTAATGTACACAGAGTTTATTTCTTCTGAAGGGTTGATACGTGACGCCATTAAGAGCCGGCAGAAGTTAGACATATTTGATTACGAAAAACCGGTGGGCATACAGATTTTTGGGGGCGATGAAGAAAGTTTATCGCTGGCGGCAAAAATTGTAGATGCTACCAACCCGGATTTGCTGGATATTAATTTTGGCTGCCCGGTAAAAAAAGTAGCGCTGAAAGGTGCCGGTGCCGGCGTGCTGAAAGACATTGACCTGATGGTGCGTTTAACCAGCGCCGTGGTAAAATCAACGTCATTGCCGGTTACTGTAAAAACCCGCCTGGGCTGGGATGACAATACAAGAAATATTGAAGAGGTGGCAGAGCGGTTGCAGGATGTGGGCATACAGGCGCTTGCTATTCACGGACGCACGCGTACACAGATGTACAAAGGCGAAGCCGACTGGAGCCTGATTGGTAAAGTAAAAAACAATCCCCGCATCAAAATGCCCATTTTTGGCAATGGAGATATTGACTCACCTGAGAAAGCGGTGGAATATAAAAACCGCTATGGCGTAGACGGTATTATGATTGGCCGTGCAGCCATTGGTTACCCGTGGATTTTTAATGAGATAAAACATTTTATTAAAACCGGGGAGCATTTACCGGCGCCCACTATTGAAGACAGGATAGCTGTTTGCCGCAAGCATTTATATAGATCATTTGAATGGAAGGGCCCCATGGTAGGAATTTTTGAAATGCGCAGGCACTATGCCAACTATCTCAAAGGACTTCCCAATATAAAAGAATACAGGAACAGGCTGGTTACCTTGCCTACCGTTGCAGAAATAGATGCTGTGCTGGATGAAGTGGCTTCCGTGTATGCTGGTTTTGAATTTGAGAAAACACCGATAGAGCTGATTAATTACCATGAGAAATGCCCGGCTTAGGATGGCTGATATGAGGATGTATTGATGTAAAAATTTCTGATTTTGAGATGTATGGATTTTGAGATGTATAGATCTTGAGCTTTCCCGCGGCTGTCTCCGCAACAATTAAATCTTACTTTATACAAAACTTATGCGGGTCGTTGCGGTTTAATTAAGAAGGCCATATCATGTGACAAATACCTGCCAGCGCCATTGTTCTTTTCACTAACAACAATAGATATGCATGCCGTTAAAATATATGGGTATTGCTAATAGCCCAAAGCGATTTTATTTCTTGTCTACAAAACTTTCAATCCCTTTGGTATAGAGCCGCGCTCGTTTTTCCGCAGAAGTATCAGCAATAAACATGACCAGTGTCTGGATAACTAAGGTAACACCCAGGCCAAACAAAAAAGCTTTGCCTGCTTCTGCACGGTAATAAAAGATTAACACGAACCCGGTTACAATAAGTGCAATTTCTACCCATTTGATAATAACAAATTTTTTAACAACGGTTTTCATACGGGGCAACTCTTCATTTTTTAACTGACCAGGGTTCATATCATATGCATATACGTTGTGGATACGGTCTTCATCACTTTTTTTATAAATAGTAATACTTGCTATTAACTGGATTAACCCGATTACCAGCAATGGTATGGCGGCGCCTTTATAAAAATTTGTTTTCAGCAAAAAGAAAAAGGCAATAGACAGCACAATAGCGATGGCGCCGATAATTATAAATGAAAGACCCAGTTGTTTTTCTGCCAGGAAATATTTTTCAATGTCTTGTTTGCTGAACATGATGGATTATTTACAGAAAGGTACAATTATTTGAATTGCTGATTTGGAGATACCGGTCATTGATTGTTTGATAAATTGTAGTATGATAAGCCAGGAGAAATCTTTTGCTTAAATCTGGAACATGGATGACAGGGATCAAAAAGATTTTTTTGCGAAGGAGAAAATCTGTGAAAATCTTTTTTACGCGGCAAAATTAATTTTCACGGATCAGAAAGAAAAAATCCATTTTTTATCCAGGTTATCCATGTGCTAATACGTGGAAAAAGGTTAGCGGCGACCCCACAAATCTCAAAATCATGCAACCCCAAAATCTATTTTTTCTGAACAGCTTCCACTATTTCTTTTGACAGTGGCTCTATGCCCGGTGCAAAATAATTGGTAAGCATACCTTCTTCATTTACCAGGTATTTAGAAAAGTTCCAGGTAGGCGGTTGACTGTTCCATCCATTTTTTGCGGGATCTGTCAGCCATTGAAAAACATTGTTCTGGCCGGGCGTTTTTATAACAACGCTTTTTTGGATGAGTGGAAAACTGACACCAAAATTTTTCTTGCAAAAGCTGGCTATTTCTTCATCGGATCCTTTTTCCTGTTCTTTAAAATCATTGGCAGGAAAACCAATTACCACCAGCTGACTGCTGTATTCACTGTATAATTTTTGTAATTGCTCGTACTGGGCGGTATAGCCGCAGGCGGAAGCGGTGTTAACCAGTAATATTTTCTTTCCTTTCAATGATTCCATGTCAAGTGGTGACCCATCGTTTGAAACTGTTTTCAGCGAGAAAAAAGAAACGGGCGGCACCACCGGTGCATGCGTAAGAACATCCATATTTTTATTTGTTATTTTATTTATCCATGCAAACATTGGATAAATTGCTTTTAATACTTTTTGCCTGCCTGTCATATTGGTTGAATTTCTGTTTACAATCACTACATAACCATAAAATGCAATGATAAACATTGCTATTACAATAAAAACATTCTTTAGTTTGCGTAACATGCCCGTTTGTTTACAGCAAGGTAAGTTGGAATTGAGAAGAAATCGCTGAGCTATAGCTCAATAATGGTAAAAATGAAGATCAGAACTTTCGCTGGGCTTTGTTGGCCGGCTGGAATTATTGCTGATAGCGGGCTATAGCAGATGTTTCAGCGTTCAGTCCCGCTTGCAGCAATACTTTTGTTAGCGGTTTGTTGATTTTTTTTATGTCTTCCTGATTTAATATGGGCAAAATCTTCCTGTTTGGTAAAATACTCAAGCCCTAAAATTAATAATGTTGAATTGATAAAATTTACTTTTTGCATTATTGGTAATAAATCCCAATCGTTTGTGGCCCATAAGTATATACTGTAGTAAAAAATCAAAAGACAAACTACACAAAAGAATTTAAATAAATGAAGCCTTGTTTTCAGGATAAAAACAGTGATAACAATCATACATGTCCAAAACAAAGTCAGTGATATGTTTAGCATTAAATCATGCAGGGGTGTTACGATTAAAAACATACACAGAATATTAAGTACACCTCCATATTTTAGAATATATAAAGCATTTTTTTCAGGTATTTTTTTTGACATATTAATGAAAAATATTGCATAGCTAAATGGAAGTAAAATCATTCCTAAGTATGCCCAAATTCTGGAAGGATTTTCAGCGCCATTTAACGCTTTTACTCCAAACAGGTTACTTATGAAATTTTTTGTCCAGTCAAAACCAACAGAATTCTTGTCAAACATAGAGCCTCCCGGATAAATTGAAATTGCTATTATTATTAAAATCAAAGAAATTACTACTCCTGTTAAAACTGAATACTTCTTAATCACCTGCTTAATTTATTATTTGTAAACCGCCAATGAAATTAAATCTTTTGCCAATTTGTTACTGGTTACTTTTTGTCTTACAATAGAACTTCTTCAAAGTTTGCGTATTTGTTAATTTGTTCTGTCAGTATGATTGTGTGTCGTGTTGCAATGGCCGCCATCGACCTGGTATTTGCTGCAGGTGGAATATTTGCTGCTGTCAGCCCCGGCAAACCGCTGATGAATTTACAAATTAATGCAGATGATTTGCAGTTAGTTCCAGCTTGCTTGTTCCGCCCGAACAATTGCTGAGCAAAGCTGCAACTGTTGAATCACAGCTTCCGTCCGCACAGCTTTTACAAATACCATTGTTAGCGAAAGTTTTATTTATAGGCAATGGCCGCACTTGAAGGTCCGGCCAATCCAAGTAATGCAGTCGATTTAAACCCTACAATCTTTGCCCACTTATTGAAATCAGCAAATGTGTAATCAAAACCGGTTCCAGTTTCAATAAGCATGTTTAAACTCATCATCATACCAAATGCATTTTGCTTTCTTTCGTCATCTATAATGCCTTCAATGGCTACAAAAGCACCGCCTGCAGGCAATGCTTCGTACGCCTTTTGCATAAGCAGTATTTTCTTTTCTTCATCCCAATCGTGCAGGATATTTCCCATTGTTACTATATCAGCTTTGGGGAAAGATTCCGCAAAAAAATCTCCACTTTGTGCCTTTACCCTGTCTGCCAATTGAAATTTTTGAATAGTTTCCAAAGCAATGGCTTCAACAGGAGGAAGGTCAACAGTAATACAAGTGATATGAGCCTGATGCTTTGCAACCATCAACGACAGCAATCCGGCTGAACCGCCAATATCTGTTAACGTTTTATATTTTGAAAAATCAAATTTTTGTGCAAAAGTCATAAAGTTGCCCATTTGTATTCCGCTCATTGCATTAATAAACTCTCTTAATTTATCAGGGTCCTGATAAATTAAACCAAAAAAATCTTGTCCTGATTTTGCCTCATTTTGAGGAAGGCCAGTAATTAATCCTTCTTCAAGATCCCCCCAAAATCTGTACAGCCTGTTATTCATCATTTCAAGAATCCCTCCAATATAAGATGGTTTACTTTTGTCTAAAAAAGTATCCGTATCAACCGAATTGGAATAAACAGCTGTTTCCAGCAGTCCTTCACGATTAAGGAAACCAAATACAGTTAATGCATCTAAAAAATCGTAGAAGTGCCGGTCTGTGCAGTTCAAGTGTAAAGATGTTTTGATGCCTTTACCTGACAGTTTCTTTTGTTCAGCTAATTTGGTAAACACTTCAAATTTTATTGCCGATAATAAAATTTTTGATGCCCAAAAACCAGTTCCGATTTGCATTATGCTTGCCGGCGATGGATGATTGTTCTGATTTTCCATTATGTTTAATTTAAAAGTGATGTCCCCAAAAATTCCCGCTAACGTTGGCGTATTTAGCTGCTGTGGATTTTGAAAACCGTCCGCCCGGCCACTGAACTTTATTTTGAAAACTGATTTTTTCTTTAACTGATCTTACTTGTCTTACTTGCTAAACCGATGACCCCTGAAGCTGATTAGGGATATACAAACACTGAAAATATTTAACGTCAGGCCACTGGAATAAATACCGATGCTGGTAGCAGTTTTTATTTGCTTTGTCGACCAAGTCGCTCAATTCTTTTAAGCCAGGCTAATCTGTAAGTCTCCTTTGAAAGTCTAATGGGGCCAATTGTAGTGACTCTAACAGGGGATATTCCACAAAATTCTAATGTCATTTTTTTCATAGCATTATGGCTCGGACGTCTGTTTATTAACCAATAATACCAGACAGGTTGGTCAAGTGTTGAAATGATTCTTGCTGATTTATTTGTCAATAGCTTGTCCCACCAAACCGATTTTTCTCTTTTTTGAAATGCAAAACCCGGAAGAAAAACTCTGTCAATGAAACCTTTTAAAATTGCAGGTAGCGAGCCCCACCATACTGGAAAAACCCAGACCAGGTGATCCGCCCATTTTATTTTCTCCTGTGCATCAATTAAATCAGGTTCGAGGTCTGTTCTATTTCGATAGCCGAATTGCAGGTTTGGATTATATTTTAAGTCACGAATTATGATTTCTTTAATTAGCGCTCCAGCTAAAATTGCTCCTCTTTTATAGGCAGCGGAAAGCGCGAAGTTGAAACTTTCTTGGTCAGGGTGTCCGTTTATTATTAATATTTTTTTTGATGCCATGCCGGTTCGCTTTGGCGGTCGAAAAAATTGCCACCAACCCGCTAATTTATGTCATTACACGTACTTATCAAAAAAACAACTGGTTTATAATCAATACAACAATGATCAGTATTTGTATTCTTATCCGGGCAATGCATTTTTAGATAGCTGCATTAATAAATAGGACACAAGTTCTTTGTAAGACGACATCCTGCATACTGACACCCATTCTATTTCCGGCAAAAAACTTAAAATAAATTTGCGTAACCAAATAGTTACGCATATATTTGTAACCGAACGGTTACGTAAAAAATTGACAAATGAGACGAGATGTATTTCAAGCTATATCTGACCCAACAAGGAGGGAAATAATTAATCTTCTTGCTGCTGAAACACTAAATTTAAAAACTGTCGCTGAAAAATTTCAAATAAGCCGGCCTGCAATTTCAAGACATATAAAAATTTTGACAGAATGCGGGCTTATTACAATAAGGACAGCGGGCAGGGAACGTTTTTGTGAAGTAAGATTAGAAACTCTTGTAGTAGTTTCTGAATGGACAAATCAATACAGGCGTTTTTGGGCAAATAAATTGGATGCACTTGAATTGCATTTGAGTAAAAAAGGCAAATTAAAAAAACAACTAAAAAATAAACAACATGAAAAATAATCCTATCGTCTTAGAAAGACTATTTAACGTGCCGGCAAAAAGAGTTTGGAAAGCACTCACAGAAACAAGTGAAATGAAAAACTGGTATTTTGACCTTGAAGGCTTTAAGGCTGAGGTAGGCTTTCAATTTCAATTTACCGGAGGACACGATGAAGGGATTCAATACCTGCACTTATGCGAAATAACAGAGGTAGTTCCTGTAAAAAAGCTTTCTTATAGTTGGCGGTATAGCGGATATCCGGGAATTTCATTCGTAACATTTGAACTCTTTGAACAAGGAAACAAAACGTTGTTAAAACTAACCCATAGCGGTATTGAGACATTTCCAATAGAAAATCCAGATTTTGCATTGCATAATTTTGCAAATGGTTGGAATGAAATCCTCAATACATCACTAAGCAGGTACCTTGAGAAAGAAATTTTTTAGTACGAAATAACGGTAAACGCTTCCATCACCTTACAAATTTTGAAAAATTTATAAATGGCACTAACCTTTTTTTGCGAAGCAAGCTGACTTTAGAAAGTGGTTAAAAAGAAATCACAAAAAGGAAACTGAGTTATTTGCAGGCTTTTATAAAGTTGATAGTGGAAGACCAAGTATGACATGGCCTCAATCAGTTGATGAAGCACTTTGTTTTGGATGGATTGACGGCGTTAGAAAATCCATTGACAAAGAAAGCTACCAGATTCGGTTTACTCAAAGAAAACCGGCAAGTATCTGGAGTGCGATAAACATTAAAAAAATTAAAGAATTAACAAAACAAGGACTTATGCAACCAGCAGGGCTGGCAAGTTTTCAAAAAAGAACAGAAAGTAAATCTAAAATATATTCACACGAAAAGAATGAAGTCGAATTTACTAAAGATGCTAATGAAAAATTCAAAGCGAATAAGAAGGCATGGAAATACTTTCAATCTCTTGCGCCTTCATACAAAAAAACTTCAACACATTGGGTAATCAGTGCCAAACAAGAGTCGACCCGGATTAAACGTCTAAACGATCTTATTTCAGACAGCGAGTCGGGTACAAACAGATGGAAGGACAATAAATACAAGAATAAATGACAAACATAGAACAACGAACAGCTAAGAAGGGTATTTGTAAAAGCTTGGGGACGGAAGCCGTGGTTCAACAATGGTAGCTTCAATGAGCAGTTGTTCGGGCAGGACAAGCAACCCTGAACTATAAGCAAAACATCGATATTTATTTCTATTTTCATAATCAGTTAGCCAGGCTAACTGATTACTCCCTTACTTCGGCATTCAAAAGGTTGGGCTCCGTGCTGTTTAAGCCATTCAAAATAAAATATCCCGCAAACAACAACCGCCATACTTTACCACGCCTGCGTTGACAGTAATGCTAATCGGCCGCTTATACAGCCAGCAAGCAAAAAAATATCTAAAAAAAAGTGCCAAAAATTTGCGTAGTTAAATAGCTACACATATATTTGTAGTCAAATAGCTACACAATGAATTTAAGAAGGGACGTATTCCAGGCCATAGCAGACCCAACAAGAAGGGCTATCCTTTTATTGGTAGCCACACAATCCATGACAGCAGGTGCCATCGCCTCAAACTTTGACACAGCCAGGCCAACCGTTTCAAAACACCTGCAAATACTTACTGAATGTGAATTGCTTAGCCAGGAGCAAAACGGCAGGGAGATTTATTATTATATAAATGCAAAAAAAATGAAAAATGTAGCCGACTTTATTGAACCATTCCGCAAAATGTGGGATGACAGGTTTAATAAAATAGAAACCATAATGAAAAAATATAAAAGCAAATGACATGGAACAAAAAACAAAAATAAATGCAGAAGAAGGCAAACAGGAATTGGTGATTACAAGAGAATTTGATTTGCCATTGGAATTACTTTTTAAAGCGTTTGCAGAGCCCGAAATTGTTGAGCAATGGATGGGGACAAAAGTGCTGAAACTTGAGAGTAAAAAGTACGGCAGCTATCAATTCCAAACAACCGATGCTAAAGGAAACGTGGTATTTAAAGCCAATGGCGTATTCCATGAATTTAGCGCAAACCGGAAGATCACCCGGACGTTTGAAATGGACAACGCTCCATATGGTGTTCAGCTGGAGGTTTGTGAATTTGAACAACTTACAGACGACACCTGCAAACTAAATATGCACGTGATATACGAGTCGGTGGAACAACGGGACCAGGTGCTAAAGTTGCCATTTGCCCAGGGCATAAACATGGCACATAACAGAATCCAGGACATATTAAACACTTTAAAATAATTATAAAATGGAAAAGAGAAAGTTGCTTTGGTACTGGATAATAACTGCCATATTATCTTTTTGTATTTTTTCGGGTGGATTGGCACAGGCTATGCAGGTAAAGGAAGTGCTGCAGGGTTTTAAACCCCTTGGGTATCCCAACTACTTTATTTCGCTTATCGGCGTTTGGAAGGTATTGGGCATAATTGCGATATTAATACCGAAATTTAAATTGCTCAAGGAATGGGCGTACGCGGGTATATTTTTTGTCATGAGCGGAGCGGTGATTTCGCATATTGCCGCCGGTAATGTTTCTATTCAAATAATTGCCCCGTTTTTACTGGCAGTTTTTACTGTATTGTCGTGGTATTTGAGGCCCGCAGACAGAAAGATCATCCCGGTTAACCAATAAATTGAACAGCATGAAAAAGGAATTGTCACCAAAACAACGTGAAGAATTACTCAACATCTTAAAAGCCCGTTTTGAGAAAAGTATGAGCCACCATAAAGATCTTGCATGGGCTAAAGTGCAGGCAAAGCTGGAAGATAATAATGAAAAACTGTGGTCGCTCAATGAAATGGAAAGAACCGGCGGTGAGCCTGATGTTGTTAGTTATGATAAAAAGACGGGTGAATACATTTTTTATGATTGCTCAGCAGAAAGTCCGAAAGGCCGCAGAAGTGTTTGTTACGACAGTGAAGCGCTGGAATCAAGGAAAGAAAATAAGCCAGGAAATAACGCCATTGCTATGGCAGCTGCCATGGGTATTGAACTTTTAACAGAAGAACAATACCGTGCCTTGCAGCAACTTGGAAATTTCGATACCAAGACATCGAGCTGGGTGAAAACACCGGCTGGTATCAGGAAACTCGGCGGCGCCCTCTTTTGTGACCGTCGCTACAATACTATTTTTGTGTATCATAACGGTGCTGAATCTTACTATGCTGCCAGGGCATTCCGTGCCGTATTAAAGGTTTGAGTTTGCAAAAAATAATATACCATGACAAAAAGTGAAACGAATCCTGCCGTGGATTTTTATTTTAGTAAGGCAAAAAAATGGCAGAAAGAACTGGAGCAATTAAGATTGATTGTTCTTGATTGCGGGCTGACCGAAGAATTGAAATGGGGAGTGCCCTGTTACGCGTTTCAGAAAACCAACATCGTTTTAATACATGCGTTTAAAGAATACTGTGCATTCTTGTTTTTCAAAGGCGCCTTGTTAGATGATGCCAACGGCATACTGGTACAGCAAACGAAGAATGTGCAGGCAGCCCGCCAGGTGCGGTTTACCAATGTTCAGGAAATAGTTAAAATAAAACGCATCCTGAAAGCGTATATTTTTGAAGCCATTGAAGTGGAAAGGTCCGGTTTAAAAGTGCAGTTAAAAAAGACGGCGGAATTCGCCATGGCTAAAGAGTTTCAAAATAAATTAAATGAAATGCCTGCTTTGAAAACTGCTTTTAAAGCGTTGACGCCGGGAAGGCAAAGAGCATACATGCTGCATTTTGCTGCACCCAAACAATCTAAAACCCGGGCGTCAAGGGTTGAAAAATATACGCAGCAAATTCTCAATGGAAAGGGATTAAATGATGATTATATTGCGATGAAAAAATAAATAAATTAAACTATAAGATATATCCTCCCTTTGCGTTCATCCGAATGCCTTGTTTTAAAGCAGCTGTACAAAAATCATCCACCCTTACCTAATATTTCTAAATTGGTTATTTTGGATTTGTGAAATGCCATTTTATGTGTGAAGCATGTAAGTTTTAGCAGTTATAAAGATTTATGGCGTTACATACTTGTTTTTTCAGGAGGTAGAACAATTTAATTGGTTGCATCAAGCCGTGAGTTAACGGCTATTTTATTACGAACCTCTATTCCAGAAAAAATCTTGCAGACCTGTCCCCCTCTTTTCCTTTCAATCGTTATTAAGGTGTAATCAAACATTCGGTAACAATTTAAAAAAAGCAAAATGAAAGAATTCGTATTTATTTTCAGAATCAGCGACAATCCGAGCTTTAAGCCATCTCCTGAACAAATGCAGGAGACACTGACAAATTGGATGAACTGGATGGGTGGCATTGCTGCTCAAAACAAACTAGTTAGCAATGGAAGCAGGCTTTCAATCTCTATTGCTAAAACAGTTAAGCCTAATGGTGTAATAACCGATGGCCCTTACACGGAAATTAAGGAGTTCATTAATGGTTACACTATCATTAAAGCAGCGAATGTTGACGAAGCCGTAGAATTAGCTAAAGGCTGCCCAGTACTTCAAATGGGGGGAAATGTTGAAGTAAGAGCCGTTGTAGCTAGTGACGACAACAGTTAAAGTAAAAATGTTCAGTTTTTTCAAACTGGGCATTTTTTCATTAAAATAATTACAAAATAATATGAACAAAATAACCATTTTCATAATCGGTCTTACACTGTCCTTATCATTCAATAGCTTTGGACAAAACACGAAATTAAACACAGAATTTAAAAATCAAATAGGTTTAAAGTCATTAGAAATAGTAAATAAATACCTGAGCATTATTTTTGTTGAAGACAAAAACGGTGAAGGACTTTCTGATATTCTTGCCACCGACTTTGTTTTTGAAGACCCTTTTAGCCTGCAAAGAGGAGCGAAAAATTTTATTTCCAAAGGGCAAAGTTGGATTAAAGCTAAAAAAAGAATTCAAATTGAAAAGCAATTTGCAGAAGGAAATAAGGTTTGTAGCATATATAATATTGGAGTAGTAACACCAGCAGGAGATACAGCAAATTTTCAATTGGTTGACTATGTAAAGTTGCTGAATGGAAAAATTATAATGGAACGGGTTTACTTTTCCGACCCGGTAAAATTTGCAAAGGCAATGGGTTTTATGGATGTATATTTAAAAAAATATAATTAGGTAATTATACCCAACTTATCAATGCCGAAAGTTGAAAGCATAAACAATGATTTGCTGCCCCATTTATTCAGGACAGAATATACTAAGATGACGGCAGTAATATGCCGTCTTTTTGGTTTACAACATATTGAAATAGCTGAAGACATTGCCAGTGAAACATTTTTAAAAGCAACGGAAATATGGAGTTTGAAAGGAATACCAGACAATCCCACAGCGTGGCTTTACACGGTTGCTAAAAATAAAACTAAAGATTACCTAAAGCGAAATACATTTTTTGAAAAGGAGATTTCACCAAATATCAAAGCAGAAAATTTTGAATACGATGAAACAAACATTGATTTTACCGAACAGAATATAAAAGATAGCCAACTTGCGATGATTTTTGCAGTATGCAATCCTACTAATTCGGAAGAAGCACAAATTTGTTTGGCATTGCAAATTCTTTGTGGCTTTAGTGTAGAAGAAATAGCAAACGCATTTCTAAGCAATAAGGAAACTATTAAAAAAAGATTACTACGAGCCAGAGAAAATCTTCGCCAGCAGCATTTTAAAATCCAAACTTTAACCCATACCGAAATACTATCAAGACTTGATGCAGTATTGACAACTTTATACTTATTATTCAATGAAGGATATTTTTCGAAATCAAATGATAACCTAATCAGAAAAGATTTATGTTCGGAAGCTGTGAGACTGGCATTTACTTTAACCGAAAACCCGATGACAAACACTGGTAAAGTAAATGCTCTATTATCCTTGCTGTGCTTTCAAAGTTCGAGGCTTGAAGCAAGAATAAGTGCCTCTGAAGAAGCTATTTTATTTGACGAACAAGACAAAAATTTATGGGACAAAGAACTTATTAACAAGGGGAATTATTATTTAGTAGAAGCTTGTTCTGAAAATGAGCTATCAAAATATCATTTAGAAGCAAGCATCGCTTATTGGCATACTACAACGAAATATAATGAAAAGTGGAAATATATTTTGCAACTCTACAACCAGCTCATTTTGCTTGAATACTCACCAATTACAGCACTGAACAGGACATTTGCATTTGCAAAAGTCTATGGAAATGAAAAAGCAATCAACGAAGCGGAGAAATTAAATCTGCAGACAAATCATTACTACCATTCATTACTTGGTTATTTGTATTCACCCAATAACACCGACAAAGCGATTAACCATTTTAGACAATCCATAAGTTTGACAAATTCCGATATTGAAAAAAAACAGCTTACCAAAACATTAGCACGACTTGAGGAGAAGAAAAACAGCCGCTAACAAAAGTATTTGCAAAAGCAGGGCCGGACAATGTAACATCAGCTATGTTCAAGTAGCAGCAGCAGTTCGGGCAGCCAAATTTCAATTTGGCTTTTAGTTGTTAACTTCAACAACATATTTTAAATTAGACATTTGTACAGGGCTTAACCAGCAATGAATCCCAAACCTGTAGCAATACTTGCTCATTAACGGCCATTCAATTAAGTCGGGCAACATTAAATATCAGTCAATTTGGCGGGGACAATACCAAACCCACGACCTATTATTTTTCGGTACCTAAGTTTAAACATATAAAAAGTGAATCTTATAAATTATAAGAATTAACGAAATCGAATTTGAAAACTCATCCCTAAAAATACAAAATAGAACAAAGCTTAAAAAGCAAGCAATATAGTTATGCGATCAAACTTTCAATTAGTAATCCTTTTATGTAGTATAGCAGTTACCAGCTATGCGCAAAATGAACTACTCCCTTCGCTAAACATTGGTGATCCTGCTCCGCCATTGCGGGTACGGGAGTGGTTAAAAGGTACTCCTGTTTTAGGATTGGGGAAAGGCAAAGTGTATGTAGTGGAGTTCTGGGCTACCTGGTGCGCACCCTGTAAAGCAGAAATGCCGCACCTCTCCGCCCTGGCCGGTGAATACAAAGGCAAAATAATTTTTTTAAGTATTGATATATATGAACAGAAAAATACTTCCGTGAAGAAAGTAAAGCGTTTTGTGGACAGCATGGGACAAAAAATGGATTACAATGTGGCAACAGAAGACAGTAATTTCATGGCAACCAACTGGCTCAACGCTTCGGGAGAGCAGAGCATTCCACATGCGTTTGTGGTAAATGAAGAAGGCAAGTTGGCATGGATAGGACATCCTAAAGACCTTGGTGGCGTGCTGTCCAAAATAGCCAATAACGACTGGGATATAAAGGAAGCATTGGCCAATCGGAACGAGGAAAGGCGTTTAACAGCGATGGGCAAGGATGTCTATTACGATTTACTGAACTATACAAAAAGCCCCAATTGGGCTGGCTCCCTCGAGAAACCTGATTCACTGCTATTCGCTGTCGCTGAGATTCTCAAAAAGGAACCGAAATTGAAATACGCACCCAGTATCACTGCGCTTACTTTTGCTGCCTTACTTAAAACAAATATGCATGGGGCCTATGAATATGGTATGCAAGGGCTAACTACAACATTCTATGATGAAACACCCTCCAGGTTTATCATTGGAGGAATTGAACTTTATAAAGACAGTTTGCAGCTCACGCAAGAAATCTATCAGCTTGGAGCTGAGGCTTGCCAGGTGGAAATTAATCAAACTTTCTATCCTGAAATTACCAACATATCGAGTCTGTATAGTAAGATGGCGGGCTTGTATTGGCGTGCTAATGAACCAGCAAAAGCAGCAGACGCTCAGCAGAAAGCCATTGAAGCGCTGAAAAGTAAAAGTGACTTTTCTAAGGCCGATTTGGCTGCATTTGAGGCGAGGCTTCAACAATATAAGAATAAATAACTACAAGAAGGAGATCGCTCCTGCTTATGACTGAACGGCTTATAGCATTCGTATTTATGCTATTGTGTTGATGGAACTGCAATCAACATTTTGGATATCACCAGGCAGCATCCGGTGGCGACCGTAATCAATTTGTAATTTCAATAAAGAAAAAGATTAATTTTCAAAACAAATTTAGCAGTTTGCAGGAAGCTGTGTTTATACTTTCTATCTTGTATATAACGTAGACGGCTTGCTGCCGGGCTGGCATTTTATAACGTCGGGCCCGGTTACTGGACTAGGTTAATAAATTGAGCTTGTAATTAAACTGATTTAAGTTTTGGAACGGTCGCCCCATGGCCGCTGTTGATTAAAGATTGAATGCCGATTGATCCAACGTCGAGCCAGCCTGGTAGCAAACCGATTGTTAGGCGCAGTTATAAGATTTATTAACGCCAGAACTCAAGTGCAGCCATTTCATCCGTTACTTTTCTTCATCGTTTTTATGACTTTTTTCTCTGCATCTATAGCTTTTGACTTGTTGCGCGCACGCCAATACCATGCTGCCATTTTGTTATAAAGCTTGGGAATGTCAACAATTTCCGGATAAGCGATATGATCAATTTCAGCTTGGTATGCTTCAGCACCCAATTCGTAAATTTTCGGCGGAAGCGTTAAATCATCAGAGTATCTGTTGATAACTTCAATAATTTGATGGTAAGGAGGATAGTCATAAGTTGGTGCAGCAATTGCAACTTTGCCGTATTCATATGCTTTTGTCGGATCATTTATAAGTAATGCAGTGAAAGTATGGTAAGCAATAACGGGCGCATATTTCAGTTTTGGTTCAGTTTTAATTATGTCAGCAATGGCTATTAGGGCGGAATCGGATAGGTAATATGTAGTGCCAGCATTGTGTCTATAAAACTTATTGAATTCGATACCTAATGAATCATCCAACTTTTCTAGATATTTGTCTGAATTGCGTTTAAGTAATTCTTCATTTACATCCCAGTCATTTTTTACTATTTTCGGCAAGATCTCGTGAAGATGAGAGGGATGGCCCATCCATGCTAACCTCGCTTCTGAATTCACTATAAAAGCTGTAGGAACCCCTGTTTCTCCTGAAGCATTAAGCCAGGATATCTCCATTAAATTGCTATCTTGTGTTGCCACCCTATAATACATCCGCTGTCCCATACTGTCAACAAATTCTTTTATTTTATTTGCAGACATCGTATTCTTCTCATATACATCGATTCCTATAAATGTAACCTTGTTTTTATATTTCTTTGCTAATTTGGAAAGTCTGGGCATCGCTGCCTTGCACGGGGCACACCAAGTTGCCCAAAATTCTATTACATATATTTTGCCCTTTTCAAATTTCTGAATCGGCTTGCCTTTCAGCCATTCACGTATGCGAAGTGGTGGTGCAGCACTTCCAATGTTCAGCCGAGGATACAATTCATCTTGTCCCTGAGCCAAAAACGTTATAAAACATAGCGACATCAATAAACAAAAACTGATTTGTTTATCAATGCGACTACTTATAAAATCTTTGAGGCACATAATAGGATAGGTCGTTTGGGTTTAATATGAAGTGAGGCAATTGCGCCTAACTGTATTGTTTCTCCCTACCGTATCAACCACTTCAACAACTTCAGCTTCCCTTTAAAACTTGGGTACCTTATATTGGGGTCAAACCAGGTGGGCGTTTTTAATACCGGCTTCTGCCGCGTAAAAGTATCAAAAGTAAATTTGCCATGGTAGGCGCCGATGCCACTATTGCCCACACCGCCAAATGGCAGGTGCTGATTGGTAAAATGCCAGTCGGCGTTATTGATGCAACCTCCACCAAAAGGAATGGCTTCCATCCATGCGGTTTCTGTTTTTTTTGAAGAAGTAAAAAGATAGAAGGCCAGCGGGTTGGCATTGCGATGCACTATTTGCATGGCTTCTTCCCTGCTGGTAAAACTGTACACCGGCAGCAGCGGGCCAAAAATTTCTTCTTTCATCAGCGGTGCATCCAGCGAAACATTTTCTATTAATGCAGGCGCAATAAACAATTTGCTTTTATCGTGCTGGCCACCATAAATAATATTCCCCTGGTCCAGGTAACTGACCAGTTTGTCGAACCTTTTTTCGTTGATAATCTTTCCATAGTCATAACTGGCAGCAGTATCCGCTCCGTAAAATTGCTGAATGGCTGTTTTTATTTTTTCTATCAGCTCCTGCTTAACAGCGTGGTGCACCAGCAGGTAGTCGGGCGCAATACAGGTCTGGCCCACATTTAAAAATTTTCCCAAAACAATCCTGCGGGCCGCGCTGCTGAGATGCGCATCGGCTTCTACTATGGCAGGGCTTTTGCCACCCAGTTCCAGTGTAACCGGCACCAAATCTTTTGCCGCCAGCTGGTAAATAATTTTTCCTACAGGTATGCTGCCGGTATAAAAAACATGATCAAAACGAAACACATTCATCATTTCCGGAATCACTGCAGCGCCATCACCCAACATACATTTTATATAGTCGGGAGAAAAAGTTTCCGTAATTATTTTTTCTATAAGGGCGGAAGTAGCCGGCGCCAGTTCAGAAGGTTTTACAACAGCGCAGTTGCCACCGGCAATAGCACCTACCAATGGAACCAGCAATAATTGTAACGGGTAATTCCAGGGAGAAATTATCAGCACTACGCCCAGCGGATCCCGGTAAATTTTGCTGGAAGAAGGCAGGTTTATCAAATCTGTTCCTGTACGCATGGGTTCCATCCATTGCCGCAGTTTTTTTATGGCACCATTAATTTCGGCCAGCAATAAACCTGTTTCAGTAGAGTAAGCTTCCTCGGGACTTTTTTTCAGATCCTGGTACAATGCCTGGTTAATACCTGTTTCATTGGAAAGAATGGCCTGCTTCAATTTTTGCAACTGCGCTTTCCTGAATGCATACGAACGTGTAGCGCCACTGTTAAAATAATTGCGCACAGCAGAAAGCGCAGGCAAGACGGTATCATTATCCATAAAATTATTTTTTACCAGTTGGTGCTATACACCCAACTGGCCCAGGTGATGGTCCAGGTGTTTCCAGGTAAGCATACCCAGTTCGCTGCCAGTCATCTTTCCAAAAAACGGGTGTGGCCTTTGCGCGGTTACAACAGGGTCAGCAACAGCCAGGCGCTGTATCAATGCCCGCAACAACTGCCTTTCCTTTTCAAAATCCCACTTGTCCTTTATCATAAAACTGGCATCGGTAGGCAAATTTTTTCTAAAAGGCGTGTCCTTCAGTATTTGTTTTTTTGCGATGCGGTCAAATAGCATACCCATTAAAGATTGCCGCTGTATCCTGTCTCCCAAACTGCAAACTATTGGTACCTGGCAATGCGCCATCATTTGCGCAACATTCATTTTGCCCCATTGGGCAGCAGTACCGGGTTGCAATTTTTGGAGGCGTTGAAGAATGGCAGCGGAAGCAGCCGGTTCAAAAATATTTTCCATACAACAGTTGTTTCAGGCAATAAATATAACCCGTTTTATATTGCGGTATAAGCAAATAGCAGCGGTATCATTTTGCATTCAACCAGGTATGGCCCCGCCTGATAGTGCAAGGCATCCAGCCGTTTAAACCCATGGCCCCGGCAAAATCAGGGTAAAAAGCTTATCTTTTATCATCGTTAGCTGACATTAACCAGTTAAGAAAAGTGCATGGGAAATAAAAAAGATAGCCCTGGTGTGTATATTCCACCGCCACTGTTTTATGTGCTGACATTTTTAGTTGCCGTATTTATTCAAAAAAGAATACCAATTGATAGCTCATTGTTTCGTTACACACTGACAAAGATCATCGGCATTGTTTTTTTAATAAGTGCGTTGTTTTTTTTGGTCAGAAGTTTGCGGCAGTTTTTCCAAAGCAAAAACACATTAATTACTGCAAAACCAGCATCTTCTCTTCAAACCAATGGCATTTATAATATCACACGAAATCCCATGTATCTTGGTTTAGCGATTGTGTACCTGGGCATAACTTGTTTGATTGGAAACTGGTGGAACATTATTTTATTTCCTTTTCTGCTGGTTATTGTCCAGGAATATATTATCAAACACGAAGAGCAATATCTGGAGCGCAGGTTTGGAAAAGAATACCTTGATTATAAAACGAAAGTGCGAAAATGGTTTTGATAATAATGGTCTACAGAGATGAGAACAAACAGTAATGCTGTCAAATGCTTTTCCCCAGCCAGCACTGTGCACCCATAAAGAAATCTTAACCAATCATAATAATCATGAGGATCTGCGTTCGGTTTTTCTTTCAGTTAGCGAACAAATTCTCTTTTTCTCTTTTCCCGCTTAGCTATTCCATTGCCTTATAAATTGCTTCCATAATTTTTGGCCGGATACTCATATTGGATATTTTGCTATTCGTTCCACCATCAGGATTTACCCTGTTTGACAAGAAAACAAATACCAGGTTGTACTTGGGATCAATCCAGAAGCAGGTGCCGGTATAGCCTGTATGTCCAATGGTTTGTGGCGATGCAGATAATGCCGGGTAAGGATCTTTCCTGGTAGCATTGTCTTTTTCGGGTTTATCAAAACCAAGACCACGGCGACTATTGTTACTATGGTATTCCGAAAAATAATCAATGGTTTGTTTTTTTAAGTACTGCTGATCGTTGAAACGCCCGCCATTCAATAACATCTGGCACAATACAGCCAAATCATTCACATTACTGAATAATCCTGCATGTCCTGCCACGCCACCAAACATAGCAGCACCGGGGTCATGCACATCGCCCCATAACAGTTGATTGCGAAAACCTTTTTCCCTTTCTGTTGGTGCAATATCATTCAATGGAAAACGATCCCGCGGTTTAAAACCAGTACCCACCAACCCCAGCTTATCATAAAAATTTGTTTTGGCATACTGGTCCAGCGTTTGCCCGCTGAGCGCTTCCACTATCTTACCAAGAAAAATAAAATCATTATCGCTGTAAATATATTCTCCTTCTGCACTTACCGGGCTTTTAAGTATGCGCTGGTAAATGGTATCGGTCCAGTCGTTTCTCATGAACATGTTATCAGCAACCCTTACTGCATGCAAAGAATCTGGTTTATAAGAAAAAAATCTACCGGATACAAGATCAACTTTATCGGGATCAACGGTTTCTTTATAAAAAGGGATGAATGCTTTTAATCCGGCCTGATGCAATAAGATATCCCATAGTTTCAGGTTTTGTTTATTGGTGCCCCTGGTCCAGGATAAATAATCGCCCAATGTTTTTTGCAGATCCAGTTTGCCCTCATCATACAGTTTCATTACAGATAAAAGTGTAGCCATTATTTTTGTAACAGAAGCCATATCATAAATGGTCTCGCGGTAAACAGGTTGTGTACTGTCGTAGGTAAGATACCCGTATGATTTGTCGAATACAATCTTACCATCTTTGGCTACCAGTACTACGCAACCGGGGAAAGCATGGTTTTTAATACCATCATTGGCTATTGAATCAATGATATTTAATTTGGTTGCATTCAATCCGGCAAGACCCGGCGCTATTTCAGCCATCGGCCGCACCGGCGAAATACCAGCGCCGTATATAAATGAAGGACAAACGGTGACCGGCAAACGCCCCTTGGCTATAAAACGCCCATTTAGTAAATCTGCTGCTGTCTGCTGCACAATATCATCATCGTCATAACAGGCAACCAGGGTTTTTGCAGCACAGAAATTTTTAATGGCATAGGGATTTCCAAAAGCAAATGTAACCGTGCTGAACTGTTGCTGCAGCTGAAGTATTAAAGATTGAGCTGTTGGACTGATACCAAAGTTATTGGCGGGGTACCTTGCATAATTATGCAGCCCTATAACAACTACATCGTACCGGTTTTTTATAAATTGTAATAGTGAAGCCGCTTGCAGGCTGTCTAATTTGTAATCAAAATAATAAGTATGGGCCTTATAATCATTGCGCATGCGCTGGGCAAATGCATTATCCTGTGTAAGTCCAAAACCAATATAGGCGACTCTTTTTTTGGTATTCACCGGTAATGGAAAAACAAAAGGTTCATCATTGCGTAAAAGGGTAAGCGCATTTTCCGCTACCATTTTTTTTACGGCAGGAATTTTTTCATTCAAATCTTCGGTAAGATGGTAAGTATCTACAGGTTTGTTGTTTGCAAGCCCGTACTGGTATTTAGCCATTAATACTTTTTTTACATGCATGTCTATATCATTCCAGCTTAATTTATTTTTTTTGATAGCAGCTTTAATTTTATCAATGGCGCCGGGAATGTCGCCGGGCAGGCAAAGCATATCATTGCCTGCTATCAATGACTGGGCAGAAGCTTCACCATCCGGAAAAAATTTGGTCACGCCCTTCATTTCAAGCGCATCCGTAAAAGTGAGCCCTGTAAAGCCGAGTTCATTTCTTAAAAGGGTAGTTACATTGCTATAAGAAATAGAAGTAGGACGGTTGGCGGTGTTATCAATGGCAGGTATAGAAAGATGTGCTACCATTACACTTCCTACGCCTGCTTTTATCATTTCATGAAAAGGATAAATTTCAAGCGAGTCCAGTTGTGCTTTTGTTTTATTGATTACCGGAAGATCAAGATGAGAATCTACTGCTACATCTCCATGGCCCGGAAAATGTTTGGCACAGGCCATTACTCCCGCGTCCTGCAAACCACGCATATAATTAACCCCGAATGAGGATACTTTATATTTGTCTTCTCCAAAAGATCGATCATTAATAACCGGGTTATCAGGATTGTTATTAATATCAACTACGGGTGCATAGTTAACCTGTATACCGGAGCGTTTGCATTGTTCACCCACAATTTTTCCGTACTGGTAAATAAGTGCAGGGTCCGACACGGCGCCCAGCATCATTTGTCTCGGCATGCCATCTACACTGTCCATACGCATGCCAACGCCATTTTCTCCATCAATACAAACCATAATGGGTGTTTGTGCAATGGACTGAAAATAGTTGATAAAATTAGCCTGGGTGATGGGACCGCCCTGGAATAAACAAATGCCGCCGATATTATACTTACGGATGGCTTCTTCCACTTCTTTATCATGAAAAACCACTTCTGTTTTGGCAGCATTGCCGGAAGAAAGCCGCACTATCATCAGTTGGGTAATTTTCTGATCCTTGCTCAGGGTTTTAAAAACACTGTCAACCCATTGGCTGGCGGTAAGCGAAGACGAATGCTGGGCTATTGCTGGTAAATTAATGAGTACTGCAAACAGGAAAAAAAGTTTTTTCATAACAACAACTTGTAATTGAGCGTACAAATTAAGAAGAAATGTACAGATAGGATGAACAGAAATTGTTTGTAAATTTGAGCTATGTCTATAGCCGGTAAATACCGCCCGCAATTTACCTGCAAAGATTATCTTATCTGGGAGGGCGCAATTCAAATTGTACGAACAGGAGGGGGTGCCTTATTATCTTATCTTAGATCCCCAGTTTAAAAAGATTGAATTGTATGAACTGAAGGATGGAAAATATCAACCCGGTGTTGTTTCACTGTCTGCTGTTGAATTTACTTTAAGAGATGGGTGCCAGTTTTCTGTAAACCTGGAGAATATTTGGGATTAGTATTCCCATTCTCACCAATTTTTTAGCCTTAATTTCGCTCCTTAAATAAGGAGAGAAGATTTTGCCAGATATCATTTTATTATTGCCCGATAATATTGCCAACCAGATAGCAGCCGGTGAGGTGATCCAGCGCCCTGCCAGTGCCGTAAAGGAATTAATGGAAAACGCGGTAGATGCAGGTGCCACAGAAATTAAACTGCTTATCAATGATGCAGGCAAAGCGCTGATACAGGTAATAGACAATGGCAAGGGCATGAGCGAAACCGATGCCCGCATGGCTTTTGAACGGCATGCCACTTCAAAAATATCCAATATTGAAGATTTGTTCCGCATACGCACCATGGGCTTTCGCGGGGAGGCCCTGGCTTCTATAGCAGCCGTGGCACAGGTGGAACTTAAAACAAAAAGGGCAGAAGATGATGCAGGAACTTTCATAGCTATTGAGAACAGCATTGTTATTAAACAGGAGCCGGTGGCTGCAACAACAGGCACCAGCATTGCAATGAAGAATGTTTTTTTTAATGTACCCGCCCGCCGGAATTTTTTAAAAAGCAATGCTGCAGAAACCCGTCATGTCATTGACGAGTTTATCCGTGTGTCAATGGCTTTCCCGGAAATATTTTTTTCCCTTACCAGCAATGGCCAGGAAGTATTTCACCTGGAGAAAGGAAGCCTTAAACAACGTATTGTACAAATACTGGGAAATAATTATAATTCAAAACTGGTGGCGGTCCAGGAAAAAACGGATTACCTGAACATCTATGGTTTTGTAGGTAAGCCGGAAACCGCTAAGAAAACAAGGGGCGACCAGTATTTTTTTGTGAACAACCGTTTTATAAAAAGCGCTTACCTCAACCATGCGGTGATGAATGCTTTCCAGGAAATTATAACGGCAGACAGCTTTCCGGCCTACGTATTGTTTATAGATTTGGATCCTGCACAAATAGATATCAATGTGCATCCTACAAAGCAGGAAATTAAATTTGAAGATGAAAAAATTGTATATGCATTCGTACACGCTGCTATTAAACATGCATTGGCCCAGTTCAGCATAACACCTACACTGGAATTTGATCTTGACATCAATATTCAGCAACTGGATGCGGTGTCCAAACCTTTTACTGCCGACAAACAGGCCGCTGCTACTTCATCAGAACTATACAAAAATTTTACGCAAAAAAACCAGGCCCATTTTTTAGCGCCTACCAACAAGGCTGAATTAAAGCACTGGCGCGATTTTTATGAGAGCAACGGCACGCTTTCTCAGCCGCAAAAATTTGAATCATTATTAGACAGTATAAAAAGCCCGGAGACTGATAGCGCAGAAGTAAATAACCAGCCGGGATCAAATAACGATCTTCATTTCCAGGTATTGACGGATGCCCCGCTACTTCAATTGCACCAGTCTTATATTATAGCTGCTACTACCAGGGGTTATATATTGGTACACCAGCAACTGGCACACGAACGTATTTTGTACGAGCGTTTTACCGAAGCATTCAAAGGCAAAGCGATGGCCATTCAAAGAAGCCTTTTTCCTGTTACACTGCAATTTGCAACACCCGATGCTGTATTGCTGGGTGATGTGCTGGAAGAATTACATTTATTGGGTTACCAGGTTGAGCCTTTTGGAAAAGATGCTTTTGTGATACAGGGCACGCCGGCAGATGTGGAAACGGGGGATGAGAAAAAAGCGATTGAAAATTTGCTGGAACAGTACAAGCATTTCAGCAGTGATGTAAAATTTTCAAAAAGAGAAAAGCTTGCACGCGCCATGGCTTACCAGCAAGCGGTGAAGAGCGGGAAAGCATTGGCAGATAAAGAAATGAAATCTTTGATCAGTGATTTATTTGCCTGTATGCAACCCAATACTACGGCAGGGGGCAATCCCACCTATATAGAATTTAAAAATGATTACCTGGAAAGACTCTTTGGAAGAGGGTAGGTACTTGTGTTAAGTGTTTTGTTGTAAGTGTTAAGTGCTTTTTCCCGGCATTGAAACAGGACAATATGCAACAGTATTTCAGGCTTCCAGGTCTTTTACACACAACACACAACATATTATTTCTTATTCCTGCTTTCAAATAAATTATAGCGTACAAAAAACAACAGTGATTCATTTCGGTGTATTGTTGCTGGCAATGAAGGAGATGCAACAGTATTTATTGCATTTTTAAAAGATTGATTGTAGCGCAAGCCAACGGAAAACCGGTTCCAGTAATATTCTGCACCTGCCTGCCAGCGCCATTCATTGGGAGCTATTTTTGCAGCAATTGAATCGTCTTTGAATTTAAGTAGCCTGGATGATAAGCCACTGGAGTGATCCGGGCCTAACGCCGTGGTATATTCCTTTTCTTCTATAGTGGCAAGTCCGCTCTGGAAAGAAGAAAATTGTAAGCCTGCAGAAAAATATAAATTACTTACCGGGCTGTAATGTAAACTCACCGGCCAGTTAAAATAATACATCTTTTGTATGTAGATGGATTTTTGCTGGCTCATGCCTGCCTGTGCAGTTATATCATTGTTCTGGCGGTAGATTAGTAATTGTGGTGTGTATTGCGGTGTAACAAAATTCAGTTCGGTTTGCAGATACACATAATTATTCAGGTGAAACTGCAGGTAAGGTGAAGGGATATAATCACTAAGTGTATTAGACTTAGCGTTCATGTTATAATTAAAACGGTTTTGTGCATTCACTGTAACTGCACCGTTTAATGCAATGCCGGCCGCCCACCAGGGCTCAGCATCAACATGCATACTGAACGGTTTAAACAGGTTGCTAAGATTCAGGTGCAATGATTTTTTATCTTTTTTGTCCAGCAAAGCAATTGCCTTATCACGCTGCGCTTTTATAACTCCTTTTTTGGTTTCATTGTTCAGCAGGTTACTTACATCCCTGGAGTTTGCTATACTATCGCCGGCAGATAATGAGGTATTGTAAGAAGGCTGCGGAGCAGGAGTTTTTAATTCTGTCAGTCTTTCAAACCATGTTTTTTCTCTTGCTGACAGCGGCTGATTAACCAGGCTATAATTATTGTCAGCTATATAGTTATTACTATTATCAGCATTAGCCGGGGTATTGTTATTATTTACTTTGCTGTAACCTGGTTTTGTTTTATGTGTGTACTGGCGGGAAGCAAATGTTTCTGTACCTGGGTTACCGGCGTCAGCAATGCCTGTACTTGCATTCAAACCTTTATTCTCCCTGGTCTTAATTTTATTGCTTGTTTTATTGCCGGCATTTTTTGCGGTAGTAATATTTTTTACAGCAGATGTAGTTACAGTTATAGTATTATTTAGTGTTGTTGCCCGTGGGTTATGTGCAATAGTTGTTGCCTTGCCTGCATCAGTTGTTTTAATGGCAGGTAGTATTTTATTTTTTACCGCAACTGTTGCAATTGATTTATCAGCCGTTGCATTGC